>JAAYWU010000029.1 GCA_012516295.1 Clostridiales bacterium
CGCAAAAAACCATGACGGAAGCGTTTAATGAGATCCGGCAAAGCTTCGGGCCGATTTTAAATAAGAAAACCGCTGAAATTTTCCAAAAACTTACCGGCGGAAAATATAATAGTGTAATGATTTCCAGAAATTTCGATATTAATGTACAGGACGCGGAGAACGCGGTTTCGCATGAATGGCAGTACCTGAGCAGCGGTACGGTGGATCAGGCTTATTTGGCGCTGCGGCTGGCTGTGGCGGAGCTGTTGTCGCAGGATGGGGAAAAGCTGCCCTTGTTTCTGGACGATGTTTTTCTGCAGTACGATGACGGCCGGGCGGAAGAGGGGTTGCGTTTCCTTTCCGAATATTCGAAGAAGAACGGTGTATCCCAGATCATTTTATTTACCTGCCGTCAAAGCATTCGCTCTTTTATAATCGACAATAATTTAGGGGCGGAGCTGAAGCTCTTTTAAGTTTGGAAAAGAAAATATATATTCAATTATTTCTTTTTGTGGGAAATTATGGTACTATATATTTGTGTTACAATTTGATGAAACCCGCATGAAGGCTTTCGCTATGTCTTGGGGGGATATAAGTTGAAGAGAAGAATTAATACACCCATAACCGCAATCCTTGTTATTGCCGCCGCCATTATGTTTATAATTCTGTCTTTCAGCCACTATACCCTTTTAGTGAAAAATACGTTTACTGAAGATAATCAGAAGAATTTAACGTCAGAAGCGGGCCAGAATGCCCTGGCTGTAAGAAACGAGCTGAAATTTGCGGAGGCCTCTGCCAGGGGGCTTTCCAAAGCGATGGAAGCACAGTACGATTCCCTCAACAAGGAAGAAATCCTAAGCTTTTTAAAAAAGATTGACTCATCCGACTCCATGACTTCTCTATCATATGTGCAGCCGGATGGCACCTGCTATTTTCAAGATGGGCGGATCCTTCAAATTGCCGACCGTGCGTATTTTAAAAAGTTGATGGGCGGCTCCATTGTGATTGCTCCTGTTCAAGATTCCAGACTGGACGGGGAGAATGTTATCGTGGCAGCCGCACCGGTCCGGGTTTCAGGCAGAACAGTAGGCGCAGTTCAGGCAATTATCCCGACGAAAAAAATCGACGCGCTTCTCAGCGTAAAGGGCAATGAGGATTTCTGCGAAACCAGCATCGTTCTTGGGGATGGGATGATTCTCTCCACAACCAATCCCGAAAAAAGGAATAGCAATATCTTTTCCAATACGAATTTAACCTTTGAAGACTCCGACGATTTGAATATCATCAAATCCAATATGCGCGGTGGAAAATCCGGCAAATCCCACTTTTATACCAATAAAAATGAATATTTCGTATATTATATGCCGTTGGGAATCGAGGACTGGTATGTTTTCAAAACGGTTTCCGTCAATGAGATAACCTCTAAAACCAAACAAATCATGAATTATACCATTCCTCTTATTGCCCATCTTATGATCGCAATGCTTTTATTCATCTTATATATGGTGTTTGCCGATCGAAAGAACCGGAAGATGATCCGCAATAAGAATGAGGAGCTGCGCTCCACAAAGGTTGAGTTGGAAACCTTTATTGCCAACCTGCCCGGCGGCGCATTTCGCTACAATGACAGCGAGGATATGGAGTTCCAGTTCGTAAGCGACGGGCTACTGAAAATGTTCGGTTACTCGCGGGAACAGTTTTTCGAAAAGTATAACAATTCTTTCTGCAATATGATCTACGAGGAAGACCGTGACCGGACGTTAAACAGCATTCGGGAGCAGTTTACGCAAGGCAAATTTGCAGAAGTAAAGTATCGGATTGTTACTGCAGAGGGAGAAATACGCTGGTTTTTAAACCGTGTTCAGATTGTTACCTGCGAGGACGGGCAAAGGCAGTATTATTCCGTTGTGGTCGACATCACAGAATCCAAGCAGGCCCATAAAAAGGCCAATGACGCCATGCAACAGCTTCTGACCCTGGCAAACAGCATTCCGGGCGGCGTTGCCCAGTATGCGTACGAGGACGGGAAACTAAAGCTTGTCTATGCCAGCGAGGGATTCTACAGGCTTTGCGGATATACGGAAGAAGAATACAAATCCAAGGAGCACGAAGGCATCGAGAACGTTCATCCAGATGACGCCCGCTTTTTGTCCAGTATGATATCCAGGCAGATTGCGGAAAAAGGGCCGATTATGGCGGAGTTTCGGATGGTGCAGCGCGACGGAAAAGTGATTTGGGTTTCTTTAAGCGGAACGCGCACCGTGAGCCAAAACCAGCAGGTTTTCTATCAATGTGTTTTTTCGGATATTACAACGCTGAAAATGACGCAGGAAGAACTCGAAGTAGAGCAGGAGCGGTATCAAATAGCGGAAAACCTTTCCGATGATATCATGTTTGCGTATGATATTCCGGCGGACTGTATGGAATTTTCTCCGCTCTTTACCGCTTTAACCGGAAGGCATCCGAACATTTCCGGGTTTTTAGAAAATATTTTACAGAATGAAAGTATATGCGATAAGGATTTGCCAAGCTTTAAGGCGTATTTAAATAAATTGCGGATGGGCAATGCCGATTCGGAAACCGAGGTCCGGTTTATAACAAAGTCCAATGAGTTTATTTGGCACCGCATTAAAGCGAAAATTATCTATGATTCGTACGGCAGGCCGAGCAAAGCAGTCGGGAAGGCGTACAATATTGATAAGCAAAAAAAGGAGATGCAGCGGCTGCTGGATAAATCCCAACGCGACCCGCTGACAAATCTTTTTAACAAAACCGCTACACAGTCCCAAATTGAAGATCATCTGGCAGAGTCGAAGCCTGTTGAAAAGCATGCGCTGATGATGCTGGATATTGATAACTTCAAAGCGATTAACGACCAGTTCGGCCATATGACCGGCGACGAAGTCATTATGGAAATATCCCACAGGCTCCAGAAGCTTTTCCGCACGTCGGATGTTGTCGGGCGTATCGGCGGGGATGAATTTGTTGTGTTCCTGCGCGATATTTCCACAGATGATCTGATCGAGCAGAAGGCAAAAGCCATGCGTGAGATTTTCCGCACCACGCACGCAAGCAAGGATTTATCGTATCAAATATCAGGGAGCATCGGAATCGCGCTGTTCCCGAAGGACGGGATGACCTATCAGGAATTGTATTCAAAGGCGGATACCGCCCTTTACAAGGCGAAACGGCGCGGAAAGGATTGCTACGAATTTTATTCGGAAGAGGATGATTTTTGCGATTAGACGGCATGGGAAACCATACCGCCTTTTCTGTTTTCATGTGGGCGCCCCGGATGTACCGGGGTGCCCATAATGCGTAATTTCCGTTCCGGTTCCCTTGCGCTCCAGTGCTGCTCCGTTTTTGTGTTAGGGGGAAAAGCGCCCAGCGGCAATAAAAGGAAACAAACGGTATATACTACTTTCAGATTTTGCTTTGAAAGGCGTGTATAAAATGGCGGTAAACCGGTTTATGCGTGCTGCGCTGCGTGCGCTTTCTTACACGGATGTCGATTTGGGGGATCGATATAAGCTGCAGAGAAAGATTATCCGGATAGCAAACCATCACCGCAAGCCTCCGTATAAAATGTGGGACCATGTTGTCGCCTATGAAAATCATGCGATTCCCGTGCGGATCTTTGCCCCTTCCGAAAGGGAAAGCAAATCCATTATTCTCTTTTTTCACGGGGGCGGGTGGATAACCGGTTTTATTGACAGCTATGACCGGGTCTGCGCCAATTTAGCCGAGATGACCGGCCATAGCGTTGTGTCGGTCGATTACCGGTCGGCACCGGAATATCGTTTCCCGGCGGCGCCGGAGGACTGCTACCGCGTTACGCGCGAGATTTTCCTGGAACCGTCCCTGCTTCAAACGGAACCGGATCGGATTACGATTATGGGCGACAGCGCCGGCGGAAATTTGGCGGCTGCGGTGTCCCTGATGGCGCGCGACCGGGGCGAATTCCTTCCTGCGCGCCAGATTCTTCTTTACCCCTGCGCTTATCACGACCATACGGAACAATCTCCCTATGCTTCGGCACGGAGCGGCCACAAAAAATATCTGCTTACCGCAAAGCGGATCAACGATTATATGGCGCTGTATATGGCGGATGAAAAGGATTTGCAAAATCCCTATTTTGCCCCGCTGGCATCCAAGGATTTCCGCAATCAGCCGGACACGCTCATTATTACGGCGGAGCACGATCCCCTGCGGGACGAGGCGGAGGATTACGGAAAAAGGCTGAAAGAGGCCGGAAATACGGTGGAAGTGCACCGGATTCCGGATGCGCTTCATGGCTTTTTTACAATGCCGCCGGTTTTTTCCCAGGTACGGGACTGTTATAAAATCATTTTGAATTTCCTAAAGATTGAAAAATAGGATAAATTCACCAAACTCTGAAAAAAGATTCCGTCATAATTATGAAATTATTGTAAGATTGTGTAGAAAATAGTATAATAAAGAC
>JAAYWU010000030.1 GCA_012516295.1 Clostridiales bacterium
AAGTTATATTATGCAATTTTAAGGAGTTTTTATAAATGAGAGTAATAACCGGACTGGCGCGCGGAAAACGGTTGACCACGCCGGATGGGGAGGATATCCGCCCCACACCGGAAAGAGTGAAAGAAGCATTGTTCAGCGCTATACAGTTTGAAATTGAAGGGCGGCGGGTTCTGGACCTTTTCGCGGGAACCGGCCAGCTTGGCATTGAGGCGCTGAGCCGCGGCGCGAGGGAAGCGGTGTTTGTCGATGCAAGTAAAAACTCCCTTGCCGTAGTGCAGAAGAACCTTGAAAACACGGGCCTGCTTGAAAACGCCCATATAAAAAATATGGATTTCGCTTCGTTTTTAATGCAGAACGGGGAACCTTTTGACATAGCGTTTCTCGACCCGCCGTATCGTACCGGCCTTTTGCAGCGTGCGCTGCCCATGGTAGCCGGCCGTATGAACAAGGGCGGAACCATTATCTGTGAGTATCCTTGTGATGACGACATACCCGAGACGGCAGGAGAGTTTGTTCGGGGACGCAGTTACCGCTATGGAAAAATCCAGATAACATTCTACAGACATAAGGACGTGACCTCACAATGAAAACAGCAATTTGCCCGGGCAGCTTTGACCCGGTTACATTAGGCCATTTGGATATTATCAATCGGGCACGTAAAGTCTTTGACAAAACCATTGTCGCGGTTCTTGTAAACCCTGAAAAACATACCATGTTTACGGTGGACGAGCGTATTGCCCTTCTGAAAAAGTGCACCAAGGATATGGATGATGTGGAAGTCGTCGGATTCGACGGCCTGTTGGCCGATTACGCACGGGAGCGCGGGGTGACGGCGATTGTAAAAGGTTTGCGGGCGCTGTCGGACTTCGAGTATGAATTTCAGCAGGCGCTTACCAATAAGAAACTGAATCCGAATCTTGAAACCATGTTTTTAACCACGAATTCGGAAAATATGTTTTTAAGTTCCAGTATTGTGAAGCAGATTGCGTGTTTCGGCGGCGATATTTCCAACTTTGTGCCGGACTGCATCTTGGAGGATATTAAAAAACGTTTATACGCAGGGGGAGGAAAAACGAATGAGTGAGCTAAATACGGAAGAATTGCTTGACGAACTGTATGAAATGATTGAAAAGGCCTGGAGTTTTCCCCTCAGCCGCGGGCGTGCGGTACTCAACGCTGAAGAAGTAAGGCAAATCCTCGATGAAATCCGCAGCAGCCTTCCTCAGGAAATCCTCCAGGCGCGGGCTATCTGCGCGGATCGCGCCCAGATTATCGCCGACGCAAAGCGAGAGGCGGAAACCATTGTCCGTGTTGCGGAAGAACGGGCGAAGGCGATGGTGAATCAGGATGAAATTGTAAAGCAGGCGCAGCAGAAAGCGAACGATATCCTTAGTCAGACGCAGGCAAGGTGCCGCGAAATGCGGAAAGCCTCCAATGATTACATAGACGATCTGATGAAGCGTACGGACGACGGCCTTTCCGCGAACCTTGCGGAGCTTCGCCAGACACGCCAGAACATCAAAGCGTCGCAGCGGTCCGGTCAAAATTAACAAATATTTTGTCGTTTTTTGCAAAGCACACCACAAGATCTTGTGGTGTGCTTTTTGTTTCTTCAAAATAAGTAAAAGCGTGAAAAGTCAAGGGAAATTGGTAATAATAATCAAAAAATAATAGTTGCAATTATTCAATAAATACGTTATAATCAAAACACAAGTGGTGAAAGGTGGGGACAAGTAGCACAATGTGGGTAACATGTTGCGCTATTGCTCGGTAAGTGGCTTGCTATGTTGATCGGTGAGTACCAACATAATATTGACACGAAGGGCCGTGTGATTGTTCCGGCCAGATTCCGTGAGGATCTGGGCGAGCATTTTTATATCACAAAGGGATTGGACGGCTGCCTTTTTGTCCTTCCACCCGAAGAGTGGGCAAGGCTTCAGGATAAGGTAAAAGCGATGCCGATTTCCAAAGCGAGGGGCCTTCAGCGCTTCTTCTTTTCCGGTGCGGCGGAGGCTGAGCCGGACAGGCAGGGCCGCATCCTGATTCCGCAGGCGGTGCGCGAGCACGCACATCTTACCAAGGACGTAACCTTCATCGGGGCTTCCAGCCGGGCGGAAATTTGGGATACCGGCCGCTGGAACGAATTCAATTCGAACTTAACAGAAGAGAGCATAGCCGAAGCAATGGATATGCTTGAACTGTAAACAGGCGATATTATGGAATTTCAACACAAACCGGTACTGTTTGACGAAACAATCCAGAGTTTGGCGATTCGTCCGGACGGGATTTATACTGACGGTACAGCCGGCGGGGGCGGGCATTCCAAGGCGATTGAGGACAAGCTTACAACGGGCAGGCTTTTGTCCATTGATCAGGATCCGGACGCCATCCGCGCGGTTACCGAAAGATTGAAAAACAATCCATGTTCTATTGTTTATCAGGCGAATTTTTCCGAGATGGCCGAAGTGGCGGAGAAGCTTCATTTGGCTCCCGTCGACGGCGTTCTCTTAGACATAGGCGTTTCTTCCTATCAGCTCGACAACCCGGAACGCGGGTTTTCCTACCATAGCGACGCGCCGCTGGATATGCGGATGAGCAAACAGGGTGTTTCCGCCAGGGATTTGGTGAATACCCTTACGTGGCAGGAGCTGGCGCAGATTATCAGCCGCTACGGCGAAGATAAGAATGCGCGCAGCATTGCAAAGGGGATTGTCAGGGCAAGGGAACAGGCGCCGATTGAAACAACGCTGCAGTTGGCGGAAGTGATTAAAGCTTCTGTGCCGGCGGCGGTAAGGCGGGAGCAGGGACATCCCGCGCGCAAGACCTTTCAAGCGCTGCGGATTGCGGTGAATGGGGAACTGGACAGGCTGTCACAGGGATTGGACGCCGCGTTTTCCATTTTAAAACCGGGCGGGCGGCTTGCAGTTATTACTTTCCATTCATTGGAAGACCGTATTGTAAAACAGAGGATGGCTTCGTGGTGCACGGGATGCACATGCCCGCCGGATTTTCCGGTTTGCGTGTGCGGGAAAAAACCGCAGGCGGAGCTTCTCTATAAAAAGGGTCTGGCACCATCGGAGGCGGAATTGGAACAAAATCCACGCAGCCGAAGCGCAAGGCTCCGGGTTTGTATCAAACTGTAAATACGAATATTCAGACAAGGGAGTGGAAGTATGGCTGCATCAAACAGCAACGGGGCTTATGATTTTGCGTTATTTGAGCCAAAGCGGCAGCAGGAAGTGCCGCGGGAAAAAGACAATATCATAGAGATTCCTAAGGAAAAACTGGAACAAAACCGCAAAACCGGAGCAAAGCCGTTCCGGGCCGTATCTTATTTCCTTGCCTTGGCCGTTATGCTCGGGATCGTTGGTACATATGTTTACGGCCAGGTACAGCTTACCGAATTAACCGACAGCCTGAACGCGGCGGCAAAAACGCTGAGCGAAAGTGAAAGCGTGTACACACAGACGCAGATGAAGGCGAATTCAAAGCTTTCCCTTGAAACGGTGGAAAACTATGCAACCGGGAAACTCGGGCTGCAAAAAATCGCACAAAATCAGGTGGAACCGATCTCCCTTTCCAAAGGGGATAAAATACAGGTCCTTGAAAGTGACGCCGGGGAAAACTGGCTTTCTTCCATTTGGAATGCGATCCGGCATTTGTTGTCATAAAAAAAACAGTTGATCAATAAGTATTACTACCCGAATTCGAGAGATGTTCGGTTAGGCATGCGATAAGGGAGAGTTGAGAGCAAATCTTAACTCTCATTTTTGTAACGCGATATATTTGGAGGAAAGAAAATGTCAAAAGGCACAACAATACGAATGTGGCGCCGCACTATTTTTGTGCTGCTGGCTTTGATTATCGTTGGGTTTGGCGCAATTGTATTCAGCCTGGCAAGGTTGCAGCTTGTGGAGGGTTCCAGCTTGCAGACGCGCGCGGTTGACCAGCAGCTGAAGGATACTGTTTTCAGCGCACAGCGGGGAACGATTTATGATTGCAACATGAAGCCGCTTGCCGAAAGCGCCAGCGTTTGGAAGGTTGTGCTGGAGCCCGCCTTTATAACCGATAAAAACCGTGAGGTGATTGCGGAAGGCCTTTCCAAAATCCTTGGAATGGATAAGAACGAAATCATCAAGCGCAGCATGAAGAAAACTTATTATGATGAAATAAAACGGAAAGTGGAAACCGACGTAAAAGACCAGATTATCAAATTTAAAGTTGATAACAAAATTGACAACGGGATACGTTTGATCTAGGATTTTAAACGGTATTATCCCTATGGGGAATTTGCGGCTTCTGTTCTTGGTTTCACAGGTACAGACAATCAGGGCTTGTACGGCCTTGAAAAGCAGTATGACAGCTATTTGACCGGTGTGCCGGGAAAACTGGTTACTGCAAAAAACGCAATCGGAACGGATATGCCGTTTCAATATGAACAGAAGGTAAATGCTCAGAACGGCAACAGCCTTGTCCTTACCATCGACGAGGTCGTGCAGCATTTTCTGGAAAAGAACCTTGAGGAAGGGGTAAAAGAACATAAGGTTGGAAACCGCGCCTGCGCGATTGTTATGAATGTGAAAACGGGCGCGATTCTCGGTATGGCGGTCAAGGGGGATTTGGACCCGAACAACCCGTTTGAAATTGCCGATAAGGAAGAAGCGGCGAAAATTGCCGCTATGCCGGATGGCGACGCGAAAAAAGCCGCGTTGAAAGCCGCGCGGGAAAAGCAGTGGCGGAATAAATCCATCAGCGATACCTATTACCCCGGTTCCGTTTTTAAAATGATAACGGGTTCAGCCGCTATGGAAGAAGGTATTGTCAACGAAAATACGCCGTTTTTCTGCAAAGGGTCGATTAAAGTTGCTTCCGAAACAATCCATTGCTGGCGTTCCTACGGCCATGGAAGTGAGAATTTTGTACAAGGCTTATGCAATTCCTGTAACCCGGTTTTCATCCAGATTGGTGAAAAGTTAGGGCCGCAGAGATTTTTTAAATATTTCTCCGCCTTCGGCTTCACAAGCAAAACGGGCATAGACCTGCCCGGTGAGCCGCTGCGGACGATTTACTATACGCCGGATCAATTGAATCCGGTTGAACTTGCGACCGAATCGTTCGGGCAGAACTTCAGTATTACGCCGATTCAAATGATTACGGCAATTGCCGCGGTTTCCAACGGCGGCTACCTTGTGCAGCCCCATGTCGTCAGTCAAATTCTGGACGAAGACGGGAACATTATTAAAACTGCCGACACAACACCGAAACGCCAGGTGATTTCGGCGGATACCTCCGCCCGTATGTGCAAAATCTTACAGTTGAACGCCACCATCGGTACGGCGAAAAACGGCTATCTGCCGGGGTACCGCGTCGGCGGAAAAACAGGAACCTCCCAGAAAATGGACGTTAAGCAGAAAACGGGCGTTATGCAGTATATCGCTTCGTACGGCGGCTTTGCACCGGCGGATGATCCCCAGGTTGCCATGCTGGTGTTTTTCGACGAACCGCATGGAAGCAGTTACTACGGCGCGGCCGTAGCGGGGCCTGTCTTTGCAAAGACCATGGAAGAAATCCTTCCGTATCTCGGCGTGCAGCGTAAATATACCGACAGTGAATTGGAAAAGCTCGACGTAAAAGCGCCGGACGTCGTCGGAAAAACGATTGATGAGGCAAAATCCATACTCAATACGCAGAAGCTCACGCCGAAGATTTACGGCAGCGGATCAAAAATTGTTTCCCAGGTGCCGGAGTCCGGTAAAGC
>JAAYWU010000332.1 GCA_012516295.1 Clostridiales bacterium
TCAAGACCGAACCCCGCATTATGATTCCGCTCGTAGGCGAGGAGAAGGAATTGAAGTTTGTTAAGGATGTTGTCACCGAGACAGCGGACAAGATCATCAAGGAGGCCGGCGTTGAGCTGAAATATCAGGTCGGTACCATGATCGAAATTCCGCGCGCCGCTCTGACCGCTGACGAAATTGCCAAGGAAGCCGAATTCTTCAGCTTCGGCACCAACGACCTGACCCAGATGACCTTTGGCTTCAGCCGTGACGATGCCGGCAAGTTCCTCGACTACTACTATGAGAACAAGATTTACGAGTCCGATCCGTTTGCTCACCTTGACCAGAATGGCGTCGGCAAGCTTGTTAAGATGGCTGTTGAACTCGGCCGCAAGACAAGACCCGAAATCCACCTGGGCATCTGCGGCGAACACGGCGGCGACCCGACTTCCGTCGAGTTCTGCCATGAGGCCGGCCTCGATTATGTTTCCTGCTCACCGTTCCGCGTGCCGATCGCACGTTTGGCCGCTGCACAGGCTGCTGTTAAGGAAAAGAGAGCAAAATAAGTTCCTTGTTTCTTAAATAGAGATACGCCCTGCCTGCTCAGCGGGCAGGAATGAAGAACCCCCAACCGCGGGATTTCCTGCGGCTGGGGGTTTCGTATTTACTACGAGAGCGTTCTCTTTAATATACTCGAACGACCTTTTGCTCCTTTCCCCGCCTGCGCCTTTATTTCAGGCTTACTGCGCGCTTTGACGGCGCGCAATTTTATATGCGGGAAAAATCCGTAGCTTGACAAATAACAGAACATGGAATATGCTAATTAATACAAATAGCCTTATAAAAAGGGCCCAAAAAAGTGCTGCGAAGCACGGGATTTGGGCCTCTGTCTTTGTGTAATCCTTTTCTGCCGAAGTGATTTAAAAATTTTTTGCTTTCGGAATATGTTTTTACGGGTTGGTGTATGTTATGAGTAAGAAACAGGTCAAGGGAATTGTTATCCTGCTGCAATTGTTTTTAATCGGGGCGCTGTTCCTTCCGGCGGGTACCATCATTGGGAGCGCGAAGAATCAGGACGACGCAACGTTGAGCGTGTTTCGCATGATGGACCGCTACGCGGGGATGGGATTTGCCGACGACGCGCGGTTTTATATGATTTTTGCCGGCCTTTTCCCGGCGGCGGTTATCGTTTTGCTTCTGGTGCTGAAGGAGCGGAAAAACTTTGAGGCCGGGATTATCCTAAGCGCGTTTTATGCGACGGCTTCTGCGTGCTTTTACTCCGCGGCGAAAACAAAGATGGTCGATTATGCGACCATGACGATTCTTCCGAATCTGATCATTCTGGTATCCCTTCTCTCCTTAGTTATGCTGATCCGGGGCTTTTTTATGGATTGCCCAAAGGATGCCGCGAAAAGGAAGAATTGACAAACCCGCTGCGATATTTTATAATAAGTAAGTTATCTGCTTGTCCCCTTCCAAAAGCGCCGCTTTTACAAGGGGAGCCGGCGCGTTGCCCCACCCGAAATTTTGATATGTCTCCGTAGCTCAGCAGGATAGAGCGTTCGCCTCCTAAGCGAAAGGCCGCGCGTTCGAATCGCGCCGGGGACGCCAAAACGCGGGTCGTCCAAAATAAAGGGGCACTCGCTGGGTATGAGTCCGCGCCCGGAGTTTTCCGAGCGCGGTCTGCTTTATAGCGGCAAATGTGTGGAAACAGGGATAACATAAAGGAGTATTTTATGATTGGTTCACCTTACGGTCCGTACAATCCATATTTCGACCCTTCGCTGTATATGATGGCGCAGGATGAAAAACGTCAGTTAAAACGAACATCGAACGCCCTGTGCTGGTTGCTGATCGCATCGACAGTTTTTCTCTATGCGATTTCCATCGCCGGCAGGGTGTATTTAAATGTGGTCGGCTATACGGCCGATTACACCAACCCGGATTTCCACGGCTTCACGCCGGTATTGTATTATCTGTTGAACGGCGTAACGTATTCAGCCGGGCTGGCGATCCCCGCATTCTTGTATTTATCCATTTTCCGCATTCCGCCCGCGGAGGTGCTCCCGTTTCAAAAAAACGGCTTTTTGAAAACCGGCGCGTGCGTCCTTTTCGGCGTGGCGGTGTGCATGCTCGCGAATATACCCGCCAGCATTGTTTCCAATATTGAAAATATGTTCGGGTTTGACACCGACCTGTCCATGCCGTTGACGGACGACCCGGCGGTGCTGATTCTGTTTTTCATTACCATAGCGGTCGCCCCTCCGATTGTTGAGGAGCTGATCTTCCGGGGAATCGTTCTGCAAAGACTGCGGAAATTCGGCGATGGTTTCGCCATTGTGGGTTCCGCCCTGCTGTTCGGCCTGTTCCACGGGAATTTGGTGCAGATTGTGTTTGCGTTTATCGCCGGACTGGTGATGGCTTTGGTGGATGTGCGCACAAATTCCCTCCTTCCATCCATACTGATTCATTTCTGCAACAATGCGATTTCCTTTGTGCTCACCGTTGTCCAGCGGCTTTACGGGGACACCGCGGGGTCCTACCTGAATAACGCGGTGTTCGGCGCGGCCGTGCTTTTGGGAGTCGGTTCGCTGGTCTATCTTTGGGCAAAGGACCGGAACTTCTTTCAAGGGGGCGCGGGAAACCCGGTGTTCCGCACATCGGAAAAGATAAAGACGCTATTCTTGAATTTCGGAGGCATCGTCCTGCTGATTTACGCTTTTCTGTCCTCCGTATATACGCTGACACAATGACGGGCAGGGACGAAGCCTTTATGCGTGAGGCTTTGAAGTACGCATACGCAGCGGCTGAGGAAGGCGAGGTCCCGGTCGGCGCGGTGATTGTGAAGGATGATCAGATTATCGCCGCGGGGCGCAACCGCCGCGAAAGCGGGAAAAACGCGCTGTGCCACGCCGAGCTGGAGGCAATTCACAGGGCTTGCACCCTTCTGGGCGGATGGCGGCTTTGGCAGTGTGAGCTGTTTGTAACGCTGGAGCCCTGCCCCATGTGCGCCGGGGCGATTATCAACGCGCGGATTCCGCGAGTCGTTTACGGGGCAAAGGATGGAAAAGCCGGTTCCTGTGGCTCCATTGTGAACCTGTTTGAACTGCCGTACAACCATAGGCCCGAACTGGAGGGCGGCGTGCTGGAACAGGAATGTGCGCAGGTACTGCGGGATTTTTTTAAAAAGTTAAGAGATAAAAAAGAAACCTCCGGGTAACCGGAGGTTCTATTTCTATAATAATAAAAGAGGAGGCGGAAGCTTCCTCTTTTTTGTTAACGAAAATGCTGGTGGTTACGGTTAAACCTGCCGAAGGTATTCAATAAAATCAGAAGACCAACCATAATGCAAAGAGAACCAACGCCGCCCATTCTGGTTTCCCCTTTCCGCGTTTTCATCCATCCCATCCGTTTTTTCCCCAATATTCTATCATTTTTATTCCTTAGAAACAAGACCGCAAAAGCAAAAAGAGGGGAAAAACAGGAATCGGTGTGACAATTTTGTCACACCGACCCGGGGAAAATAAATCTCTACAAGAAAATGCATTGCAATTATGATTCTTCTTGGATAATATGAAAATTAGAGAACACCGGTTGACAACTAGGTCACACCGGGGAAACAGAAAGGAGTATTATGAATTATAAGGAGTGGGGAATGGATTATTTGGAAGAAGCGGAAAAGCTGAAGGCGCGGCGGGTTCCTTTGCGAAAGATGGCCCGAACCGCGGACCATGAAACCGCCGCTCAGCTATACCGCAGGGCCGCTCTGCTGAACGACATGTACCTGGACTGTCTGCATACCGGCCGGTATTTAACGCAAAGCGGGGCGAGACGATGAGAAGGAAAAGCAATTTAAGCCTTGACCTTTTCGGGGACAGGCTGAATGTTCCGACCCAAACGGACGACGACGGGGCGGAACGCAAAAAAATGCTGCGGGTTCTTCGCAGCGCGATGGAGGGGGAATTGACGGAAAGACAGAAGGCTTGTGTACGGCTCCGGTATTTTGAAGAGAAGAGCGTTAGCGAGGTTGCCGAAATCTTGGGGGTTACGCCCTCGACCGCTTCAAAGCATCTGAAAAAAGCCCGCGCGCGGCTGGGAAAGATTATGGGGTATTCTTTCCCAAGGCTGAGCTGATTTGCCGTACTTTGCCGCCTTTCGGGCGACACCGAAAGGAAAGAAAGCTTTGGTTTAACCTGTTCGAAACACAAGGTGCAGTTTCCGCCCCGCCGGGCTTGCCCGGAGGTTGGAACTGCACCTTGTTCCTGTTTCGGATCGTACGGAAATGCGCACCGCCTGCATTGCGCGGGAAACGGCCCAAGAGCGCTATTCGTCCGCTTGAATCGTGCCGCCGCCGACCACAAGATCCCCGTCGTAAAACACGACGGCCTGTCCCGGTGTGACGGCGCGCTGCGCTTCCTCGAAATCCACGCGGACCCGGCCGTCCCCCAGCGGGATAAGGCGGGCCTTCGCGGGCGCGGCCTGATACCGTACCTTCGCGGTAACGTCCATCTCGGTTTCCAGCGTGTCAAATGGGATAAAATTCAAATCCGCGGCGACAAGCGAAGACCGGTATTGGCTTCCTTCCTCGCCGAGCGTCACTTCGTTATGTACCGTGTCGATTTTTGTAACGTACATCGGCTTTCCGAAGGAAACGCCCAGCCCTTTGCGCTGGCCGATCGTGTAATGTGTGATACCGCGGTGGCGGCCCAGGATATTTCCGTCCGCGTCGACAAAGTTGCCCTGCGGCGCGGTTTTTCCCGTATAGCGCTCAATAAATCCGGCGTAATCGTTGTTTTCCACAAAGCAGATTTCCTGGCTGTCCGGCTTGTGGGCAACGGGCAGCCCGGCCTCCTCCGCAAGTGCGCGCGCCTGCGGCTTGGTGTAGCCGCCCAGCGGCATCAGCGTGTGGCTGAGCTGGTCCTGTGTAAAGGAGTACAGGACATAGCTTTGATCCTTGCTGGCGGGAGCCTTGCGCAAAAGCCAGCGCCCCGCGGCGTTCTGCTCGATTATGGCGTAATGGCCGGTGGCGATATAATCAAAATCCAGCTCGCGCGCGCGGCGGAGCATGGCGTCAAATTTAATATGGCGGTTACAGGCGATGCAGGGATTGGGCGTCAGCCCGGCTTCGTACTGGGCGGCGAAATAATCAATGACATTTTTTTCGAAGAGTTCGGTAAAATTCAGAACCAGATGGTCAATCCCCAGCTTGTAGGCGACCCTGCGCGCGTCGTCGATATCGTCGAGCGAACAGCAGCCGCCCGCGGCGCTTTGTTGCATGTATTTGTCCGGGCGCAGGCGCAGGGTTACGCCGGTTACGTCATAGCCGGCCTTTAAAAGCAGAAGGGCGGCGACGGAACTGTCCACGCCGCCGCTCATGCCAAGCATTACTCTTTTTTTCATGTTTCATCCGGGAACGAAGGATTTTCCGGGCAGTCCTCCGCCGCTTCCTCCGCCGCCTCGTCGCTTGCGTAGCCCCGTTCGTTTGCCTTGTCAACGATGGGGAAATGCATGGGGTAGTTTGTGAACTCTTCTTCTTCGTCTTCTTCCTGCACCGGGAGATCGGCTTCCCCGTCGTCCATGCCGCAGGGGCAGCAGTCGTCGCCGCAGTCCGCACATTCGTCTTCGGCTTCTTCCCCGGAGGAAGTGATTTCATCCAGCTTTTCAAACGCTTTCTTCATACGGCGCTCGGCCTCTTCCACGGCGCGGCACAGGTGCTCTGTTTCCTCGTTGTTTTCGTCGCGCAAATTGTGGAAATAATATTTACCGAGCGCAATATACGCGCGCGCTTCATTTTCTCTTTCATTCTTAATGACAATTCGAATCCGGTTTATCAACGCGGCTTTACGGTTTTTTTCAACGACATAGTCGACAGCTTTCGCAAGTTTTTCCGATACGTTGTTAAAAATACTCATAAGCTTACCTCCTGCCGAAAATACGGCTTAATTTAGGGCATTTCCTCTTTGCAGTTATTATATCGCAAATTCACGTAAAATAATAGTATTATTTAATCCTGTTCCTTTTTTTATCAGATTGTGATATAATGTGCAAATACGCAAAGGCTAAGGAGGATGTAAAAAAATGGCGATCCAAGACAACCGGGATGTGAGCTGTCCGCACTGCGGCGCAGTAGTAACAACACAGATACATCCGGAGATGGAAGCGGAGGAAGACCCGGAACTCCGGCTGCGCGTGCTGGACGAAACGCTGTTCGATTGGAAATGTCCCGAATGCGGCTACGAGGCGCAACTTGTTTATCCTTGCCTTTACCACGATAAGAGCAGAAACTTTATGGTGTATGTTGTGCCGAACGGCGGCTGCCGCTGCCTTGAACCGGTAAAAGTGAGCGAGGCGTTTCCGCAGCTTTCCGGCGTAACAAAACGGGTTGTTGTGTCCCCCGCGGAGCTGAAGGAAAAAATTTTGATTTTTGAAGCCGGGATGAATGATTTTGCGGTTGAGCTGGTAAAACTAGCGCTTACCGACGTGGCCGCAAAAAAGCACGGCAATATAGTAACCGAAGGGTATTTCTGCTATGCGGACGAGGCGGAAAACCGGATCGGTTTTTCTTTCCGTTTACAGGGAGCGGAAGAACCGGTGCAGCAGGGCACGCGCCTGGATGTTTACCGGAAATCTTTAGAGATTACACAGAGCGTCGGCGTTTGCGAGCAGGATGAATTTATGGTGGTGAATTCTGCCGTCGCCGAAAAGATTTTGCGGGTGTACCGCGGCGAGGAGGAATAATTCAATTATGTGCGGATTGTGCGGATTTACCGGAAACATTATCAACCGCGACGATATTATTAAAACCATGACGGATAAAATAACCCACAGGGGCCCGGATTCCAGCGGCTTTTTTACCAGCCGCGATATTTCCATGGGCTTCCGGCGGTTAAGCATTATCGACGTGGCCTCCTCTGGAGATCAGCCGATTTATAATGAAAACAAGACGCTGGTTCTTACGTTTAACGGGGAAATTTACAATTACCGCGACCTTCGCAACGAGCTGATTGCAAAGGGACACCGGTTTTATACAAATACGGATTCCGAAGTGCTGATTCACGGCTTTGAGGAGTGGCACGAGGACCTTTTGACAAAGCTGCGCGGCATGTTTGCGTTTGCTATTTTTGATACGATTGAGAAAAGCCTGTTTCTGGCGCGCGATTATTTCGGAATCAAGCCGATGCATTACACCATGGTCGGCGATCATTTCGTTTACGGCTCCGAAATCAAGAGCATCCTCGATTTCCCGGGCTTTCAGAAGAAACTCAACAAGCGTGCGCTTGACAATTACATTTCCTTTGAATATTCCGTACCGCCCGAAACCTTTTTCGAAGGGGTTTACTGCCTGATGCCCGCCCATTACCTTTGGTACAAGGACGGCAAGGTGGAAACGCGCCGCTACTGGGAGCCGAAGTTCAACGCAGACGAAAGAATCACGGAGGAGCAGGCGGTTAACGAAATCGAAAAGGTCTTTGAGGATTCCGTAAACGCCCATAAAATCAGCGACGTGGAAGTCGGCTGCTTCCTTTCCAGCGGGGTGGATTCCAGCTATGTTTCCACGTATTTCGCTGGGCAGAAAACCTTTACGGTGGGCTTTGACTACGGCGAACAATACAATGAAATAGACTGGGCGAAGGGCCTTTCCGAAAAAGTCGGGGTGGACCATCATTACAAGGTGATTTCCCCGGAGGAATACTGGGGCAATATCCGCAAAGTGCAGTACCATATGGACCAGCCCCTTGCCGACGCTTCCTGCATTGCGCTGTACTTTGTTTCCAAAATCGCAAGCGAACACGTGAAGGTGGTGCTTTCCGGCGAGGGAGCGGACGAGCTGTTCGGCGGATACAATATTTATCATGAGCCGGACGACTTTGCGGCCTACAAAAAGCTGCCGCTCGGCCTGCGCCGCGCGCTGGCTTCCGTTGCAAAGGCGCTTCCGTTCTCCTTTAAGGGCAAGAATTTCCTCATCCGCGGCGCGCTGCCGATTGAGGAAAGCTTTATCGGGAACTGCAGCATGTTTACGCTGGAGGAAAAGCGCAAGCTACTGAAAAAGGATATCCCGGCAACCCGCCCGCAGGAGATTACCAAAAAGTATTACGACCGCGTCCGCGGCAAGGACGACGTTACGAAAATGCAGTACCTCGATATTAACGTTTGGCTTGTGGGCGATATCCTGCTGAAAGCCGACCGCATGAGCATGGCCAATTCGCTGGAGCTTCGCGTGCCGTTCCTTGACAAGGAAGTGTTCAAGGTGGCTTCGCGCCTGCCGAGGAAGCTGCGGGTAAATAAGAAAAATACGAAATACGCGATGCGCCAGTCCGCGATGCGCCATCTTCCGGACGCAACGGCGCAGAAGAAGAAGCTCGGCTTCCCGGTGCCGATTCGCGTCTGGCTCAGGGAAGAAAAATATTACAAAATCGTCAAGGAAGCGTTCACCGGAAAGATTGCCCGGCAGTTCTTTAACACAGACGAACTGGTGAAGTTATTGGACGAGCATTATACCGGCAAGCGGGACAACAACCGCAAAATCTGGACGGTTTTCGTTTTCCTCGTATGGTATGATATTTACTTTAACAACGCTTCGCACGAACCGGGCGACATGCCGATTGTGCATTAAAAAAAGCCGGACTTGGCTCCCGGCGGCAGGGGCATAAAGTGCCCTTTTTCTCCGGAAAGCCGGCGGATGCCACCCCGAATGGAAAGGGGCTTGCGTAAAAATCCAGGCGGCGAAGGAAAGAATCATGATGTTTGGTGGGCACCCGCAAAATGAAACGCCTTAGCCGCACGATTGCAAGGCATAAAAAAACGCTGCATACGGATTTCTTATCCATATACAACGTTCCTGCGCAATGTGAAATTTGAAAATACCTCTGTACAAAACCGCAATCATTTACAGGAACCGCGCCGATTTTTCGGTGCGGTTCCTTTTTGCTTGCCTTTTTGCCGTTATTCCCGCGCGGCAGCTCTCCTCCTCCAACGAGGGATTGAGCAAAGCTGCTTCTATCGTTTTTGTATCGTCGCCCATTTTGCTTTCCGCTTTCTTTCAAAGATTCTGCAGAAATCTGCTTATTTCCGAAAATCTTTAAACAGCAGGCTGGGCTGGATGCCCGTGTTGTTCTGATATTTGCCACTCGAATACCGCTCATAATCGCCCTGAATCAGATGATAATAAATCTGGCAGATTTCAACCCCCGCATAGACGCGGACGGGCTGGATGCAGTGAATTTCCAATGTCCAGAAGCCGCTGAAGCCAACGTCGCCGCAGCCCGCGGTTACGTGGATGAACAAGCCCAGCCTTCCGACCGACGACCGGCCCTCGATCATGGGGACGAATTTGTCGGTTTTGGTATATTCCTGCGTCCGGCCCAGATAAAGCTTATTGGGCTCCAGCACAAGGCCTTCCTCCGGGATAAGAATTTTTCTGAATCTGTTTTCTTTTTTCATATCCAGAACAGGTTCGTCGTACACAAGAAGCTCATTATGCAGTTTCAGGTTGTAGCTGTTGGGGTTTAACTGGCTTTCGCAAAAGGGTTCGATAATGATTTCCTTCCCTAATTTTTCACGAATCTGTTTCCCAGATAAGATCATGGGGACGGCCCTCCTTCAAGGAAAAATATCTTGATTTGATTCACAATTTTGTTTCTTAATATGTATATTGTTTCCAAATCCGGCGAAACTAGAAACGAGGTGAAAATCGTGGACTATCTATGGGCGTTTTTAGTCGGAGGCGCACTCTGTGCGGTGGGCCAGCTTTTAATCGACTTTACGAAACTGACCCCAGCCAGAATCCTCGTTACTTTTGTTACGCTGGGCGTTGTGCTGACGGGTTTGGGGCTGTATGAGCCGCTTGTACAGTTTGCCGGCGCGGGCGCCACCGTTCCGCTGACGGGATTCGGCTACACCATGGCGAAAGGAACGCTGGAGGCGATCAGGGAAAAGGGCCTGATCGGCGTATTCTCGGGCGGCGTTGCGGCCAGTGCCGCGGGAATTGCGGCGGCCGTATTCTTCGGCTATGTCGCTGCCTTGTTTTCAAAGCCGGGAGATAAGAACTAGGGTAAGTGAAAGCAAGGCTTTTTACTGGCTGAAGATTGTTTACCGCATTTTCCGGATCATCAACGGGCAGATACTGGGGATCCTGCTCTGGGAGCTTTGGAAACTGTATTACCGTATCTATCTGAAGAAATATATGAAAAATATTCTGAAAACCAGCGCATGAAAAACGGGCAGGGTTGCAATCCTGCCCGTATCCTGTTATGCGCCGGAGAAAGTTCCTATTGAATGGAACAATCCAGGTAGTGCTCAAGCTCTTCTTCATCCTTCTTTTTCTTTTGAAAAAAGAGGACAACCGCAACAACAGCGGCACAAACCGCGATTACAGACGAAATGACCGTAATTAATATCGTAATCGTATTACATTTTTTCAAAACGAGCACCTCCGTATTCATCTTATTTCTATCATAACCATTTCTTTGCAAAAAGTCAATCCAGCGGAAAAAACTGTTTGTTTTCGGATAAGTAAAAAAGCAGGGCACAGGGCTCTGCTTTTGCATTTAAACCGCGTATTCAGGGTTATGCATTTGCCGCGTTCAGTTTGCGCACAAGACTGGATTTCTTTCTGGCGGCCGTATTCTTGTGCAGGATTCCTTTTGCAACGGCCTGATCAAGCCTCTTAATGGCAACCTTCACGGCATCCGCGCTGGCCTCGCCGGACTCGATTGCAAGGTTCGCTTTCTTTATATCTGTTTTCAGTCGGGAAAGACGGGACTTGTTGATATTCGTTTTCGTAGCAATAACCTTCACTCGTTTTTTCGAGGATTTAATGTTCGGCATCGTTCCACCTCCTTTGGTGTTGTCACGTATAAATAATAATACCATCAAAAAGCAAGAAATGCAAGTATTAAAAAAAGAAAAGAAGGGGTTGATTTTTATGATCTTCCGCACGGATCTGGCGCTGGAAAATACCGATCCCGCAAGGCATGTCGTCCGGGAGGAAAAAGGATGCAAAATCACAAGCATTGAAGAAGGGGGGAATACCTATGTTACATTGGAGGTAAAATCGATTTCCGACCGGATCGACAGCGACAACAGCCTTTTAACGCTGACCGCGCAGGAGCTTTCAAAGCTGGCTCCCGAAAAGGGAAGCGCGCTGGTGGCGGGGCTGGGTAACCGCGACATTACGCCGGACGCGCTCGGCCCGCTTACCGCGGAGCGGGTCATGGCCACGCGGCACATCCGCGGCGAGCTGGCAAGGGTGACGGGGCTGGGGGACCTGCGCCCCGTTTCGGTGGTAAGCCCCGGCGTTTTAGGTTCCACGGGCATTGAGGCCTTTGAGCTTTTAAAGGCGCTGGTAAAGGAACTGAAACCGGATTTTGTCATTGCGATTGACGCGCTGGCGGCGCGCAGCCCTTCGCGGCTGGGCTGCACCATTCAGCTTTGCTCCGCGGGGATTTCCCCGGGCGCGGGGGTGGGGAACTCCCGCCCGCGCATCGACCAAAGCACGCTGGGCGTGCCGGTCATCAGCATGGGGATACCGACCGTGGTGGACGCGGCCACGCTGGCGTATGACCTGCTGAACGGCGATACGGACGGGAAGGAGGAGAAAATTGCGCCGCGCGGTGCGCAGATGATGGTTACGCCGCGGGAAATCGACCTGATTATTTCAAGGGGCGCAAGGGTGTTGGGAATGGGCATTAACGTGGCCTTGAACCCTTCCATGACGATCGCCGATTTCGAAGATTTAACCTGAGTCATCATGAAATTTGTCCAGCCCGCATAAGAATGAATATATTTTAATGGGGGCAGGATATGAAAAAATGGGGACAAAAGGCGGCGGGGTTATGCTCCGCTGCACTGACGTTCGCGGCGGTTGTGTGCGTTCTGGGGCGCCTGTCGGTGCT
Source organism: Clostridiales bacterium (assembly GCA_012516295.1). Taxonomy (GTDB): domain Bacteria; phylum Bacillota; class Clostridia; order Oscillospirales; family Acutalibacteraceae; genus Caproiciproducens. Next base: position 11,874 of record JAAYWU010000332.1, read on the forward strand.
GCCCCCGTGGGACGCGGCGTTTACCGCCGCAGGGTTTATTATGCCGGGCGGTGCGGCCGAAGCGCTGTGGACCGATATTCTGGAAGAGGACGAGGAGGACGACGGAGCGTCCCGGACCGAACCGCCGTCCAGCGCGGGCAGCCGGCCGGCTTCGTCCGTGCCGGAAAATTCTTCGCAGAAAAGCCAAAACAGCTCCGCGGCAAACGCGCAGCAGGGGACGGTTTCCACAACGCAGAAGGCGGATGTGAAGGAAATGAGCATCGTGAACACCGGCGTAAATTATAATAATATCTGGGTGAAAAATTCCAATAAAAACCATGGAATCGACATTCCGGGCGAGCTGAAAAAGCAGCCGGCGGTAAAAATCGCAAAGAATGCCGGGCCACAGGTTTTAATTTACCATACGCATACCACGGAAGCTTTCGCGGGCGATACGCGCAGCCGGGACGCCTCCAAGAGCGTCGTCGCGGTTGGCGAACGCATTGCGGCGCAGCTTCGGGCGGCGGGCATCAACACCATTCACGACACCACCCTGCATGATTATCCGAGCTACAACGGTTCCTACGAACGCTCGAAGGTGACGGTGCTGAACAACCTGAAAAAATACCCCTCGATTCAGGTGGCGCTGGACATTCACCGCGACGCGATGGGGACTTCCGGGGGTACACGGATTAAGCCGACGGCGGTCGTGAACGGGAAAAAGGCCGCGCAGGTGATGATTATTGCCGGCTGCGACGACGACGGCACGCTGAACCACCCGAACTGGGAATACAATCTGCGGCTTGCGGTGCGGCTTCAGCAATCCATGGCCGACCTGTACCCCGGCCTGGGGCGTCCGCTGAACTTCTGCAACCGGAAGTACAACCAGAATTTAACAAAGGGTTCCCTGCTTGTGGAATTCGGAACGGAAGTCAATACGCTTGACGAGGCGACGTATTCCGGGGAACTGTTCGGAAAGGCGCTTGCCGCTGTTTTAAATAAGCTGACATAGATAAGCAAATTCCTAAGGATGTGTAAAATAAAGTGGAAAGAAGAAACAGAAGAATTTTTTGGGGATCATTTTTCAGCACCCTCTACGTGCTGATACTGTTAATCGGACTTGCCGTAGTGGACCACAATTCGCGCCGTATCGGCTTTGGCGACAACAAAACCCTTCTTTATCAAATTACCGGTAAAACGTGGCAGGAAACTTGCAATGTGGCGAAAGTATGGTATAATAATTTCAAATTCTCATTTCAAGAACATGCTGCGGAGGAATCGAATCATGAAAAAACATAAAAAGACGTGGCTGATGCTATTGCTCGTGACATTTATGTTTTCATGTTATTCTATTACCGCAATGGCAACCGAAATTACGCCCGAACAGGTAGAGAAAGCGATTCAGCAGCAACAGCAGCAGGCAGCGAGCAAGGTGGTTTCGCAAAGCCCCTCCAGCAATAAATCCTCCAGCCTGCCGTCCGCGGCGTCAAAGCCGAAAACCCAGAAGAAAAAGAAATATACTTCGTCCGCTCCTTCTTCCGCGCCTTCCAGCATGCTTTCAAGCGATATTTCCAGCGAGCTTGCCAGCAGCGAAGCGTCGAGCGAAATTGTCCTGCCAAGCGTGAACAGCATTGTGGAAAATGATCCGCTGAGTTCCCCGGCCGTTGACGTTGCCGCAA
>JAAYWU010000333.1 GCA_012516295.1 Clostridiales bacterium
AATAAAATGTAGCAAGTCTGCCGGTTGTGGCTGGCGCACAGCAATGAGGATATGAAAAGAGAATTGTTATGTTGACATTGGATAAAGTTTATCATGCCGCTTCTGTTTTAAAGGATGTGATCCGTAAAACAGATTTAATCCGCGCCCCGCGGATTAACCCGGAAAGCCAGGTTTATTTAAAGACCGAAAACTTGCAGATTACCGGCTCGTTCAAAGTGCGCGGCGCCTACTACAAAATAGCACAGCTTACAAAAGAGGAAAAAGCAAAGGGAGTCATCGCCTGTTCCGCTGGAAACCACGCGCAGGGCGTTGCGCTCGCGGCGCAGAAAAACGGCATTCGTTCGCTGATCTGTATTCCTGACGGCGCGCCGATTTCAAAGGTTGAGGCGACCAAGAGCTACGGCGCGGAGGTATGCCTTGTAAAAGGGGTGTACGACGACGCCTACAAAAGGGCGTGTGCGCTACAAAAAGAGAGCGGCGCTGCCTTCATCCATCCGTTTAACGACCCAGACGTGATCGCGGGCCAGGGTACAATCGGATTGGAAATTTTAGAACAGCTTCCCGATGTGGACGCGGTGATCGTTCCGGTTGGAGGCGGCGGACTGATTTCCGGCGTCGCCTTCGCCATAAAATCCATGAATCCGAAATGCAAGGTTTACGGGGTGCAGGCCAGCGGCGCGCCGAGCATGGCGAAATCGCTGGAGGATCATAAAATAGAGGAGCTTAAGAGCGTATCCACCTTTGCAGACGGTATTGCGGTAAAATGCCCCGGAAACCTGACCTACGACTTCTGTTCCAAGTATGTGGATCAGGTTGTTACTGTAACGGACGACGAAACCGCAACCGCGATACTCACGCTAATAGAACAGCACAAGCTGATTACGGAAGGCGCGGGAGCGGTCGCCGTGGCGGCGGCTATGTTCAACAAGGTTGACATCAAAGGGAAAAAAGCAGTTTGCCTTCTTTCCGGTGGAAATATTGATGTCACCATTCTTTCCAAGGTTATCAGCCGCGGCCTTCTGAAAGCGGGGCGTTTGGGCGATCTGACCATTGAAACAATGGACAGACCCGGCCGGATTAAGGAGATTTCCGCGATTATCGCCGACCTTGGCGCAAATGTGGTAAGTATCCACCATGACCGCATGATGGAAAATATGGGCGTAAACGCCTGCTCTGTGAAGGTTCGGATGGAAACAAGGAATCACGAACACAGGAAGCAAATCTGCGAGGCAATTGCCGACGCGGGATACCATGTTATCCCTTAGGGAAACCAAATCTAGCATATACAAATCAAAGGAGTAGCAAAATGAAAATCCTGGTCTACAGCTGCAGAAAAGACGAAGCGGAATATTTTCGAAAATTCAGCGAACAGCATCAAGTGGAAGTCACGCTATGCAAAGAGGCGCCAACGCTTGAAAATGCGGATATGGCAAAGGGCTATGAATGTATCAGCATTTTGACAAACAAGATTGATGCACAATTAATGGAGAAGTTTCATAGCGCCGGAGTAAAATTCATTTCCACAAGAACAATCGGATATGATCATATTGACATTGACGCCGCAAAGAAGCTGGAAATCCAGGTGGCAAACGTAGCGTATTCCCCTTACAGTGTGGCTGAATATACCGTCATGCTGATTCTGATGGCAATCCGTAAAATCAAAACTATCTTGGCGCGTAGCAATATACAAGATTACTCATTGGATGATGGAGTGCAGGGAAAACAACTGCATAATTTAACGATTGGGGTAATCGGTACCGGAAGGATCGGCCGGACAGTAATTCAATGTTTGCGCGGTTTTGGCTGCAAAGTGATTGCCTATGATATAAATCAAAATGCAGAAATCGCGAAGGATGTTGCGTACGTCCCGCTTGCGAAGCTTTTTGCAGAGAGTGATATTATAACGCTGCACGCACCTGCGACGAAGGAAAATTTCCACTTGATTAATAAGGATTCGATCGCGCTGATGAAGGATGGCGTATATATTGTGAACACAGCCCGGGGCTCCCTGATTGACACAAAGGCTTTGATTGACGCAGTAGAAAAGAAAAAAATCGGTGGTGCGGCTTTGGATGTAATGGAACAGGAGTCGGACCTCTATTATCATAATTTAAAGAGCGAAATATTGGACAACCGGGAACTTTCCCTCTTAAATTCCTTTCCGAATGTCATAATTACGCCGCATACAGCGTTTTATACCGATCAGACAGTCAGCGATATGGTGGAGCATTCCATCTTAAGCTGTATTTCCTTCATGCAGAAAGATCAATAATTTTGGGTAAATAGGAAACCTGTCCGCAATGTGTTCCTCTGCAGCGTACATATTCATCCTGGCTGGATGGAAAACATTGGCCTGAAAGTAAACGACACCGTATGGCTAATTGGAACCGGAACGGGCATAATCATCTTGCCGCGGCGATTTCATGAAAATTTTATTACTGAACAAAAAGAATAATTGACATAAAACCGCGCTTCTCGTACAATAATATCAACAGGTAAACGTATAGTTTATCGCGACCGTTGATGCAGGGGGCTTGGTCAGGGGAGTGTCCTGCGGAGGTCTATGATCGGTTATGTGTTGACCAGAGCCTGAATAGGCTGTTAGCCGAAAGAAAACACTTATTTAACGCCTCAGGTTTATTCCTGAGGCGTTAATCTTTTATTGGGGGAATACAACCGTGGACAAGTTAAAAGAATTATCTGCATTTGTTTCTCACTTCAAAAGACAATCACAGCGAGATATTAATTTCTTGTTCCTTTTTCCCACGTAAAGACAACAAATATATAAGTGCAAAAAACAAAGTAAAAAATGAAAAAATACCCCAAGTTACACATTGTTCCAGAGAAGAACGGTGAAGCGGAACCAGTTCCGCTTTTTTTCTTCCCTTAAAATCCTTGAAAAAATTATTCTTGATTCCTTAATATTGGTATATACTTCCTTTAAATGGAAAATAAAAAAAGACATCCACAGGGAACCAATCGTCGCCAAAACGATTAGCTCCCATGCGCCATAAGGGTACTAGCGACCCATTATGACTTGTGAATGCCGTTTATGCGTGTATTTTACACGTATTTCGGATACATGTCAAGGTCTGTACCCTTATGTGATCGTGAGGGTGCAGACTTTCTTTTTTCCACTAAACCCATTCCACAATGTAACGCATTGTGTACCTCTATTTACAGCCGTACAAGCTGTCACGCGAGGTTGGCGCACTTTGAAAAATATTTCAATCAATCGGTACCAGCGATTGATGAAATCATAGTGTAACACAAAGACTTTGTTTGTCGGAGCGGAAACGTTGGACACCGCAGAGCCAGCACAGCCGCATTTGCGATCATTCTGCATGCTGATATCCAATTGGCAATTGGATGTGCGATAATCCCGGCAAACTTATAATGATACTTCTGCCCGGCCAACGTCATTGTATTGGGGGCAGCTTCCAGAGAACCTGGGAGAGGAAATTATTATTCCTATGTGATTGTTTGCCAGCAATCCTTTGTGAAGCCGTGAAAATTTTATGGTAGAGCTGCTGCTTTCGCAGAGGCTTTATCATAAAATTAAGTGTTTATCATTAAACATTTAGTTTTATGATAAAGTCCTATACCAATTGCATCCCAGAGTTCTGTATCACTACTATGATTATTACGGGAAAAAGAAAACTCTCTTTCCCGCCAAATCATATTTTTAAGTGGTGGACACAAGGGGACTCGAACCCATGACCTCTCGCGTGTGAAGCGAGCGCTCTAACCAGCTGAGCTATGCGTCCATATGAAATATACCCCCGAATTTCGAGGGTACATCTGTTTTTTATGGTGACCCGGACGAGATTCGAACTCGTGAAACCGCCGTGAAAGGGCGGTGTCTTAACCGCTTGACCACCGGGCCGTATATGGTAGCGGCAATTGGATTTGAACCAATGACACTCCGGGTATGAACCGAATGCTCTAGCCAACTGAGCTATGCCGCCATCTATCTTCGCTCTAAAATCAAGAGCGGAGCGTTTTATATTATAACCGATACTATGGTGTTTTGTCAACACATTTTTGCAAAATAACTGAAATTCTTAATATTTCTTCTGCCTTCCGGTATTTCCCGGGGAAAAGAGGCGGATTCTATGCAGAAAACCGCCCTTTCCCAGAGAAAACCTCTCAACAGGTTTTATCCTATCTGTATATTATTTATAAGATTATACTTACTGGATTGAATAGTTCGGCGCTTCCTTGGTAATCTGGATATCGTGCGGATGGCTTTCCCTCAATCCGGCGCCCGTAATGCGGACAAACTGCGCCTTTTCGTGCAGCTCTTCAATGTTTCTGCAGCCGGTGTAGCCCATACCGGAACGGATACCGCCGACCATCTGGTAAATGGTATCGGAAAGCGGCCCCTTGTACGGCAGACGGCCCTCGACGCCTTCCGGAACCAGCTTTTTCTGATCCTGCTGGAAGTAGCGGTCCTTACTGCCCTGCCCCATCGCGGCAAGGCTGCCCATTCCGCGGTATACCTTGAACTGGCGGCCCTGGTAGAGCTCGGTTTCTCCGGGGGATTCCTCACAGCCCGCGACCAGCGAACCGACCATGACGACGTTCGCGCCGGCGGCGAGTGCCTTCACAATATCGCCGGAGTACTTAATGCCGCCGTCCGCAATAATCGGAATACCGTATTTCGCAGCGACACAGGCGGAATCGTAAACAGCGGTGATCTGCGGAACGCCGATGCCGGCAACGATACGGGTGGTACAGATGGAGCCCGGCCCCATGCCGACCTTGATGCAATCCGCGCCCGCTTCAATAAGGGCCTCTGTGGCCTCTCCTGTCGCGACATTCCCCGCAATAAGGGGTAAGTTGGGGAACGCCTTTTTCACGCGTCTAACGGCTTCTATAACGTCCTTATTGTGCCCATGGGCGGAATCGAGCGCAACCACGTCAACCTGTGCCTTTACCAGCTCGGCAACACGCTCCAGAACATCGCCCGTCGCGCCGATCTCCGCGCCGCAAAGCAGGCGGCCACCCGCGTCCCTCGCGGAATTCGGGTAACGCACCGCTTTTTCAATATCCTTAATGGTAATCAAGCCCTTGAGGTTGCCCTGGTCGTCAACGATCGGCAGCTTCTCAATGCGGTGCTTGCGCAGAATCTCCTGCGCCTGCGCCAAGGTTGTCCCAACCGGAGCCGTAACAAGGTTATCCTTTGTCATTACGGCGGAAATCGGCTGGTCGTAATCCTCTTCGGTCATAAAGCGTAAATCGCGGTTTGTAATAATGCCCACCAGCTTGCCGTTTTCACAGATCGGCACGCCGGAAATATGGTATCTCGCCATAATCTCATTCGCATCATGCACGTAATGCTGAGGAGAAAGGAAGAACGGGTCCACAATAACACCGTTTTCCGAACGCTTTACCCGGTCGCCCATGTCGGCCTGCATTTCAATGGACATATTCTTGTGAATGATGCCAATGCCGCCTTCACGGGCGATCGCGATCGCCCTGTTGCTTTCCGTAACGGTATCCATGGCTGCCGTCATCAGCGGCGTGTTCAGCTTGATGGTTTTCGTAAGCCGGGTGGTTAAATCCACCTCCTTGGGCAATACGTGGGATTCCGCCGGAATCAGCAGAACATCGTCAAACGTCAGGCCTTCCTTTGCAAATTTTTCCGAGTAATTTGTGTTTAACATGTTTTCCTCCTGTCACATTTTTGCGCGCCGCAAACCGCTTTCCGCGCCGCTATTTTCTCTACTTAATTTTTAATATATTTTGATATTATATCATTGCGCGCATATAATTTCAACTGATTTTTTCGAATTATCCGGGTATTCCATCCATTGGAAGCAGCGTTGCCGTCGCGGTGAACCCGCAGCCGCGCGCATTAACACCCTTCATCATAACAAATCCGTCTTTTCTTGCGGCGTAAATCTTCAGAACATCGCCCAGCGCGCTCTCATTAATGTAATTGATCTGCGCCTCGGCGTAACGGAAGCCATCGACCTCGCCCGGGAGAAAATCCGTTACAATATCCCCGTAAATGGTGTTGTTCAGATGGCAGTTGTAATCCAGGTCGGAATAGCGAATCGGCCTTTCCCCCATGAAAGGCAGGTCCTCCGGTATTTCGGTTTTCCGCACCCGATCCTCCGGAGCTACTTTTTCACCGGAAAACACCCCGTACTCCAGGAATTTTTTCGGCCGGAGAACTTTGTGCGAAATCGGGTCGGCCACGACGGAGGTCTGCAACACGTCAATAATCTGCTCGTCTCCGCTGTAAATCTTGAAGTCACGGTAAAACTGCGCGCCGCACACCCCGCGCGGATGCGTTTTTATTGTTATTTCCTCGTTACGGACCGGCATCCGTTTGATTTTCATCCGGTTTGTAATCAGCAGAA
>JAAYWU010000334.1 GCA_012516295.1 Clostridiales bacterium
GAAAGCAGAACAGTTGCTTCTCATTACCTCGGATTTCAAAGCAATCATAGGCAACAACTCCTTGCTTTCTATTTGATTATATATCCAAAGGCTAGCACTCACGGCCCATAAGTGCTAACTCTATTATCTTGTATAGCATCATTTTTATAAAATGTCAAGACCCTTAAATGTTTTTTCGCAGAGCATTGTTTCGACAAAATTTTTCTCTGCAAATCATTTTTATATATTGTCATAAAGAAATTGTGAGTTTTCACGAGATTTATTGGGATAATTTAACATAACAGCTCTATTTCAAGAATATCAGCCAAATTTCAATATTGCCAACGACACAATATAAGGTTAACATAATTATGTTAGCACTCAGTAATATTGAGTGCTAAGTAAGAATGGCTTGCGCTTTGCCAACGTATAAATTAAAGGAAAGTCGGATTGATAAGAAAAAAACGGCACTTCAGACAAACACCTCAATGAAGCGATCCAGAACACCGGGTTTTACAGTTGCTGTATGAAGAGACCGTAAAGCCCGGTGATTTTTAACCATTCGTACAAAAGCGTAGACGAAGGAAAGGAGAATGATATGAACAATTTTGAAACGCGGCTGAGGGCCGGACACAATACCTACAAAGAACTTTTCCGGCGCTATCCCTTTAACCCGATCCTAACGGCCAAGGATTGGCCCTATCCGGTGAACGTGGTGCTCAATCCGGCGGCAACGATGTTCAACGGGAAGGTACTGTTGCTTGCCCGCGTGGAGGACCGGCGTGGTTTTTCCCATTTGACGAAGGCGGTCAGCGACGACGGCGTCAGCAATTGGATTATCGACAAGTCTCCTACCATGGCACCGCACCCGGATCATCCGGAAGAAGCCTGGGGCATCGAAGACCCGCGCATCACCTACATACCGGAGCTGAAAAAATATGCCATCGTCTATACGGCCTATTCGAAATCCGGCGCCGTTGTGAGTATGGCGATGACGGAGGATTTCGAACACTTCGAGCGGCTGGGTGCGATCATGCCGCCGGAGGATAAGGATGCAACGATTTTTCCGCGCCGATTCGGGAATCGCTGGCTGCTGATCCACCGGCCCATCGAGCGCGGTGCGAACATCTGGATTTCCTGCTCGGAAAATCTTCGGTATTGGGGCGACCATGATATTCTGATCAATTCCCGCGGCGGAAGCTGGTGGGATGGCTGGAAAGTGGGTGTCTGTGCACAGCCCCTCGAAACGCCGGAGGGCTGGCTGCTCATGTACCATGGCGTCCGGCAGACAGCTTCCGGTGCGGTTTACCGTCTGGGTCTCGCGCTGCTGGACCGGGAGGCTCCGCTGAAGGTGCTCCACCGCAGCGACGAATGGATTTTCGGTCCGCAGGAGGTCTACGAAAAGGAAGGCGACGTGCAGGACGTTGTTTTCCCCTGTGGCTGGGTACTGGACAAGGAGACCGGCAAGATCAAGATGTACTACGGCGCCGCGGATACCTGCATTGCGCTGGCGACGGCATCCCTGGACGAGGTGCTCGACTATATCCTCAGTTGCCCTGTGCCTTAGCGGCCTCGCATGATTTCAAATTAATCATTGGGACGTAAAAGGAGGAATATATAATGAAAGCACTATTTCTGGTGGGCGGCCTGGGAACACGGCTTCGCCCCTTGACCGACCGGATGCCGAAACCGATGGTGCCGGTGATGGGCAGACCTCTGCTGGAGCGTAACATGGAAGCTCTGAAGCTGCATGGGATACATGAAATCGTGCTGAGCACCTGTTATCGGCCGGAGGTTATCGAACAGTATTTTGGCAACGGGTCGGATTTCGGCCTGAAAATCCACTATGTCTGTGAAGAGTCCCCGCTCGGGACGGGCGGCGCGATCAAAAACTGTGAGGAATATTTTGATGATACGTTCCTTGTTTTTAACGCCGACATCCTGAGCAACATCAATTATAGCGAAATGCTCCGCTACCATAAGCGGAAGAAAGCGGACGTTACAATCGCGGTAACACAGGTTGAAAATCCCTCCGCCTATGGCGTGATCGAATATGACGAGGACGGATATGCTTATCTGTTCAAGGAAAAGCCGGCCCCGCATGAGGTCGTTTCCCATTTCATCAACGCGGGCGTTTACGTCTTTGAACCC
>JAAYWU010000335.1 GCA_012516295.1 Clostridiales bacterium
ATTTCCATTTCCACGCCGTTTTTGGTAATCGCCTTCGTGCCCTTTAAAAGCTTCAGCTCCTGCTGGTGCTTGATAAACTCCTCCTGCTTTGCGCGGTAATCCGTCCGTGTCGCTTCATCCGGCTCAAGGATAACATCTCCCGTATTACCGTCCACTATGATTTCTGCCCCATCGGAAAGCTCGTTGAACTGATCCGCAAGGCCTACTACCGCGGGGATGCCCATTGTGCGGGCCAAAATAGCGGAATGGGAGCTTTTGGAACCTTCCTGGGTTACAAAAGCATATACCATTTCCTTGTCCATTTGTACGGTTTCGCTTGGCATCAGGTCGGCGGCAGCGACGATCGTCGGCGACGAAAGGCTGTCCAGCCCGTTGGCAAGCCGGGGGTCCAGATTCCGGATCAGGCGCTTGGAAATATCAATCACATCCGAAGCGCGCCCGCGCATGTATTCGTCGTCCATTTGCGAAAACATTTCGGAAAATTGCTGGCCCGCCTGCCATACGGCGTATTCCGCATTCAGCTTTTCCTCCCGGATCGCTGTTTGTATCGCGCCGTAATAATCTTCATCCTGCAGCATCATAATATGAATCTGAAAGATCATAGAGTTCGCCTCGCCGACGCGCTTGAGCGCTTTGGCGTAAATCGCGTTCAAAGCTTCAACGGAAGCCTTCTTCGCCTCGTCCAGCCGGGCAAGCTCCGCTTCTACGTCTGTTATTGTTCTCTTTTCAATATGGTTGTCGATATTCAAGCATAACGTAATTTTTCCTATTGCAATTCCTTTTGACGCACCAATCCCATGTAATATTTTCATTCTTTTTCACCATTCTTTCTAATTTTTTTGCGGAAATTCCTCAAGCTGTTTATGCCTCCTTAATGGTAATATGATATCGTTCCGCTTGGCCCACAGGCCCGTAACGGCGAAAATTTAAGCGCTGACGCGTCTTGAAATCAATCTTATCGCGCACTTAATTTATTGGCAATGGAAACCTCGCACAGCTGTTTGATACTGTATACTGCGGCCGTTTCCGTTATTCCATTCTGTTGAATATATTTATAAATATCCTGATTGTAATATCTTAAATCGATAATGTGTATTTCTGAAAAATTCGTCGACAAAAAGGGAATCATGCTGTTTGCGTAAGAGTCCTTAATCAGAAGCAGCTTTTTCTTTGTGGAAGCGTCCGGATTTTTCACAACATCCACACTGTGGTTTCCCCCGAGAAAGACGGAATATTTATCTTTCTTTTCGAGATATTCCTTCCAGTACAGATTGCTGCGCGTACTCTTTCCGGTTTGCTGCGTGATAACCGCCTGCTTTTTATAAAACGGAAGATAGAGGGTGTCCGGCTCCTGGCTGCTGTAAATTGCTTTGGAATATAGGGTACCGAGGAAGGAATCCGAGACTTTTTCAAATGAAAAGTCCTCCTTCGGAGTCGGCTGTATATGCATGGCCGCCATGAGCGCCTCGTAGCCCTTGAAAGCGCCGAATGTATTCCAATGATGATCGGTTTTATAGTAATAATCGTTTCCCGTCCGGTCGCTCAGCGTATCAAACAGGTCCACCACCGTCGTATTGGCTCCGGCGTCCGCTTTAATTACGTTGAACTCTTCGCGCTGGTCATGGCTGGGCGCGGCATAGGGAAGCCGGTCGCCCTGCACCTGCGCACCGGAAGGAACCGGGACAAAATAAAACGGAAGCCCTGTTTTTTTCGCAAAAAGCTGGATTGCCGCGGCGTTGCGGGCGAAAATATCCGTACGGTTCGGCAGCAGCACCTCATAAAGATGCCCGTCGCTGCCAAAATAGACGCCGCCTTCCGCCGGGGTCCGGCTGTAATTGGAGCCCAAATCCCGTTTTCCCATAAGAAGCTGTACGCGGGTATTCAGTTCCACAAAATGTTTGCGCAGCATAAAGTGGTCGCCGACATAATTTTCAATCGATTTCATAAAGCTTCCGTCCGCTATGGAGGCAGCGGTCAGCGCCGGAGGGGACTCCAGCACACGGTTTTCCTCTTCGGAGAAATCGATTTTCGGGGCAAAAAGAAGATAGAGCAACCCCGCCAATATGGTAAGGAAAAGAACAGATGTGGCAAATGCATTTTCCGGATTGCATTTGCCTTTTAAATTTGTCTTAAGAGAATGAAATTTCATTTTTCACCTATCACTTTTCTTAGAAACGGAAATATAAGAATGGATTGTACGCATTGCCCACAAGGAACGACAGGGACAGGAAAAGCAGGCAGGCAAAGCCGGCGCTCCATATTATTTTTCCCGCCGTACCGCTTTCACGCAGCTTGTCCGCCAGGGTCTTTACCAGCGTCGAACTGCACAGCGCCGCAACGATTAAGAGCGGCGCATTGGTAATCAGGGAATACACGCCGAGATTGTCCGCGCCGGGCGCAAATCCGAACATGGCGCGCACCACGCCGAACGCTTTCTGGATGTCCAGATAGGAGAAGAAAACCCCCCCGACAACCGCGGCGAGAAAGCTGTAAAGCCATAGGAAAAACCCGGGAATCCGGTCCAGCCACTTTTGCAGGAACAGTTTTTCACAGATTATCAAAAAGCCGTAATAAGCACCCCAGAAAGCAAAATTCCAGCTCGCGCCGTGCCAAATGCCGGTCAGTACCCAGACAACGGCGAGGTTCCGCACGTTTTTCAATCTGGAACAGCGGTTGCCGCCCATCGGGATGTAGACATACTCCCGGAACCAGGAACCCAGCGTAATATGCCAGCGGCGCCAGAATTCCGAAACGCTGTGGGAAATATAGGGATAATTAAAGTTTTCCGGAATCTGAAAACCAAACATACCCGCAAGGCCGATGGCCATATCCGAATAACCGGAAAAATCGAAATAAATCTGGAACGTGAAGGCAATCGCGCCAAGCCACGCGGAAAGCGTGCTGGGGTCTCCCATATACTGTACCTTATCGGCCAGAATCGCCAAATTGTTTGCAAGGAGAACCTTTTTAAAC
>JAAYWU010000336.1 GCA_012516295.1 Clostridiales bacterium
CTTTTTTGAAAATAAAATTTTACGGATGGGCGATACCGAACGCGTCCTGCTGGGCCGATTGATCGAAGAAGCGGCTTCCGCTTTTTCCTCCCCGCTGGACGACCCCGACACGAAAATGCTGGAACGCAGCGAAACCTGCAATTTTGCTTCGGAGCAGATCATCCGGGCCTGTCTGGAACTGATTCTGATTAATCTCATCCGCACGGGCGGCACCGGCGAGGAACGGGTATCCTCCACGATACGCGAAAAAGCAGAGCAGGACACCTTTACAAAAATTGTTGCGTATCTGAACAAGAATATCAAAAATAAAATCACTCTGAATGACGTTTGCCGGGAGAATATGTGCGGCTGTTCTTTTTTACAGAAGGTTTTCCGCGAAAAAACCGGCGGCGGCGTAATGGAATATTTCGGCCGCATGAAAGTGGATTTTGCGAAGCAGTACATCCGGGAAGGATCAAAGAATTTCACCGAAATCGCCAACGAGCTTGGCTATTCGTCCATTCATTACTTTTCACGCCATTTTAAAAAAGTAACCGGCATGACCCCTTCGGAATACTCGTCCTCCGTCAAGCTGGTGACGGATAATCAGAAGGGCCGTCTGCCCCGTTTCGAATAAGAAAGCAGAAAACGAATCCCGTCCGTAACCTGTCGGACGGGATTTTTTATTTTATCATTTCGCTCCTCTTTGCGGCACAAAGACGGATTGATTTTCCGTTGTGCGGGAAGGCCGGGAGCGTGATTGTTTGTGCAAAAATCATTTTTTGTGCAAAAATTGTGAATAAAAAGACATTTATTTATAAATTGCGTTCGTCTACAATAATGCATAGATACAAGAAAAAACCGATCAAAAAGGAGCAATGCAAAATGAAGGAACCTGTACTCGTTGTAATGGCCGCAGGAATGGGAAGCAGATACGGCGGCCCGAAACAAATCGATCCTGTAGGCGACAACGGAGAAATCATCATTGATTTTTCCCTTTTTGACGCGGTGAAAGCCGGTTTTAAAAAAGCGGTCTTTATTATAAAGAAATCCATCGAAGCGGATTTTAAGGAAATCATCGGCGACCGGATGTCCAAAATCATGGACGTGAAATACGCGTACCAGGAGGTTGACGTGCTGCCGGAAGGCTACCGCGTGCCGGAAGGGCGCATAAAGCCGTGGGGCACCGCACACGCCATCCTTTGCTGCAAGGGGCTGATCGACGCGCCGTTTGCCGTAATCAACGCGGACGACTACTACGGGAGGGACGCCTTTTCGCTGATGTACAACTTCTTGCTTCACAGCAGGGACGACGAATATTACCGCTACGCCAGGGTGGGGTATACGCTGGAAAACACCCTTACGGATTACGGTCATGTGGCGCGCGGCGTATGCGTTACTTCCCCGGACGGATTCCTCACGGATATCCACGAGCGCACCCATATTGAAAGACGCGGCGGCCTTACGCAGTACACGGAGGACAACGGTAAAATCTGGGTTACGATTCCGGAAGGCAGCACCGTTTCCATGAACCTGTGGGGATTCTCCGAAAGCATCCTGGAAGAAATCGCCGCACGCTTTCCCGCGTTTTTGGACCGGGCTTATGAGGAAGACCCCAAGAAAGCGGAATTCTTCCTCCCCTCCGTGGTGAACGAGCTGCTTGTCGGCAAAAAAGCAACCGTCAAGGTGCTGCACTCCCTGGACAAATGGTACGGCGTTACCTACCGGGAGGATAAGCCGGTGGTCGTGGAGGCCATACGCAAAATGAGAAGACAGGGAATTTATCCCGCAAAACTTTGGGAGGGCAGGGAATGAAACCAGTAAACAAAGCACTTTTGCCTTCAATTGTGGAACAATTTCAATTTGAGGGCCAGTTTGTCGGACTGCTTCCCTATGGAAGCGGCCATATCAACGACACGTATTCCGTTATTTTTCAAATGGAGGAACGCATAAACCGTTACATCCTCCAAAGGATTAATACGGATGTATTTTGCAAGCCGGTAGAATTAATGGATAACGTGGTCGGGGTCACCCGTTACCTTTACAGCGCGATTACAAAAGCGGGCGGCGACCCGAAGCGCGAAACGCTGAATCTCATTCCTACCCAGGACGGCTCCTATTATTATGTGGATGAACAAGGCGGCTACTGGCGCGCATATCTGTTTATCGAGAACACAGTCACGCTTCAGCGGGCCAGGAGCAAAGAGGACTTCTACGAATCCGCGCGCTCTTTCGGGCGGTTCCAGCTTCTGCTGGCGGATTACCCGGCGGAAACGCTCCACGAGACTATCCCGCTGTTCCACAACACACCCAACCGCATCCGTCAGTTTCAGGAAGCGCTTCAGGCGGACAAAAAGGAGCGTGCCGCCAAAGTCCAAAAGGAAATCGATTTTGTCTTGAAGCGCGAGGAATTCACGCATGTATTGGTGGATTTGCAGGCGCAGGGCAAGCTTCCCCTGCGCGTAACCCATAACGATACCAAGCTGAACAACGTGCTGATTGATGCCGACACCGGTCTTGGAATCTGCGTAATTGACCTTGACACCGTTATGCCGGGGCTGTCCCTGAACGATTTCGGCGATTCCATCCGCTTCGGCGCAAGCACGGCGGCAGAGGATGAACCGGATTTGTCCAAAGTAAATTTTGACCTGGACTTATTTGAAGCATATACACGGGGATATTTGGAAGTTGCCGGGAAAGTGCTGACCGACGCGGAAATTGACAACCTGCCAGTGGGCGCGAAGATGCTCACGCTGGAATGCGGTATCCGCTTCCTTACGGATTACCTCGCGGGCGATATTTACTTTAAAACGGCGCATCCCAACCATAACCTGGACCGCGCCCGCACCCAGTTTAAACTGGTTCAGGACATGGAGGAAAAATGGGACACCATGTTTGAAATCGTTCAGAAACATCGGAACAGGTAAAAGGACAGAGGAACGGGAGGGAAGCCGCATTGCGAAATGTGCTTTGCTACGGGGATTCCAATACCTACGGGATGATCCCCGGCATGACCGGAAGATTCCCGCGGGACATCCGCTGGACGGGCGTCCTGCAAAAGCTTCTCGGAAGCGAATGGTATGTGATTGAAGAGGGCCTGGGCGGCCGAACCACAGTTTGGGACGACCCGATCGAGGAATTTAAAAACGGAAAAGCCTATCTTCTCCCCTGCCTCGACAGCCACAAGCCGCTGGATCTGGTCGTCATCATGCTGGGGACAAACGATTTGAAAAAGCGGTTCTCCCTCTCCGTCTGCGATATCGCGTATGGAATGGAAAATCTGATAAAAACCATTTTGAAATCGGACGCCGGTACAGGCGGGGCCGCGCCGCAGGTGCTTTTGGTCGCACCGGTTCCCATTTTGGATATCGGAAGCCGCGATTGGCGGATGCTATTCGGCGACGGCATCGAAAACAGCCGGCTTCTGGCGGAAGAATACCGGCGGGTCGCTTGCAGGAACGGTATTTTCTATCTGAACCCGGGGCAGGAAATTGAAATCGGGCGGGAAGACGGCCTGCATTATACCCCAAAAGGGCACCGCCGGATGGCGGAACTGGTTGCCGGGAAAATCCACGAAATTTACCCCGACGGCTGAAAAGAGAATGGAACGCAAGCAGGAAACCGGCGGCC
>JAAYWU010000337.1 GCA_012516295.1 Clostridiales bacterium
AAAAATGCTAAGATTATGAAGCTTTATCAGTTTGAAGGCTTGAAGCGCGTGGAAGTGAAGGAGGCAAAATTAGGCGATCTGGTCGCTGTTTCCGGAATTCCCGGGCTGAATATCGGCGAAACCGCCTGTTCGCCCGATTGCATCGACCCGCTTCCGTTCGTTAAGATTGATGAGCCGACCGTTTCCATGCTGTTTATGGTAAACAACAGCCCATTTGCGGGACGGGAAGGAAAATACGTGACATCCCGCAATTTGCGTGACCGTTTATTTAAAGAAGTGGAAACCAACGTGGCAATGCGCGTGGAGGAAACCGATTCCCCCGATACCTTTAAGGTGTCCGGAAGAGGGGAACTGCACCTCTCCATCCTGATTGAGCAGATGCGCCGCCAGAACTATGAATTTCAGGTATCCGCCCCACAGGTTATTTATAAAACCATTGACGGGAAAAAATGTGAACCGATTGAGCTTCTTATGATTGAGGTCCCGGACAATTACGTGGGCGCGGTTATGGAGAAGCTTGGCACGCGCAGGGCGGAAATTGTGAATATGGGCACCCGCGATACCGGGATGAGCCATCTGGAATTTAAGATTCCGGCGCGCGGGCTTATGGGCTACCGGCAGGAATTCCTGACGGACACCAACGGCAACGGCATTATGAACAGCGTTTTCGATGGTTACGAACCCTATAAAGGCGATATCCAGATGCGTCCGCAGGGCGCGCTGATTGCGCATGAAACCGGCGAATCCACCGGATACGGCCTGTTCTATGCGCAGGACCGCGGCCGCATGTTTATCGGGCCGGGCGTTGAGGTTTATGAAGGCATGATCGTGGGCGTAAGCCCGAAATCCGATGATATTGTTGTAAATGTTTGTAAGAAGAAGCATGTTACCAATACCCGGGCCGCCGGTTCGGATGAAGCGCTGAAGCTGACGCCGCATACCGTTTTAAGCCTGGAGCAATGTCTGGAATTTATTCGCGACGACGAACTGGTTGAGGTGACGCCGAAAAGTATCCGCATGCGCAAGAAGATTCTGAGCAAAGAGCTGCGCATGAAGCAAGCCAGTAAGAAAAAATAAAATGTATTATATTATACTTGATTTGGAATGGAACGGTACCTACAGCCGGAAATTGAAAGGCTTTATCAATGAGATCATCGAATTCGGCGCCGTGAAGGTTGATGAAAACTTACAGGTTGTAGATACCTTTGAATCCCTGGTGCGGCCCCAGGTCGGGAAGAAACTGAGCGGTAAAATAAAGACGCTGACCAGCATAACCAATGAAGAATTGCAGGACGGCCTTCAGTTCATGCAGGCTACCAGCCGCTTAAAAAAATGGGCGGGTGACGCGGTCTTTATGACATGGGGCACCTCCGATATCCTCGCCTTGATTGAAAACTGCCGCTATTTCTGCGGGAATGAGCGCATCCCTTTTTTAAAGCGGTATGTTAATTTGCAGTAATACTGTGAAAAGCTGCTGAATTACGACACAACCAAGCAGATGGGGCTGAGTACCGCGGCACAGCTTTTAAACATTGACGCAGAAGTCTATGACCACCACCGGGCTTTGGGGGACAGCCTTCTGTCCCTCCAATGCTTACGCAAGCTGTATGATCCCGAAATGCTCAAGCCGCTGATTCAGGACGCGACTGCGCAGGAATTTTACGACAAGCTGCTTTTTAAAACGGTGATCATCTGCGACTTAAACCATCCGCTGATCCGGCGGAGCGACCTGCGCTTTACCTGTGATTCCTGTGGGCGGCGTGCGCACCGGACGGGTGACTGGCAGCTTAAAAATAAAAGCTACCGCGCGGAGTTTGTCTGCTGGCACTGCCATCACCGGTTTTACGGCCGGGTCCAGTTTAAACTGAAATACGAGGGCATGGTTGTAAAAAAAGGAATCCTTCCGGTCCCATCCGGCAAGGATCAAAAAGAGGAGCAAGATCCTCAAGAGGAGAGCTGACGGCTCTCCTTTTTTTGTGCCCTGGCGCTTGCTTCCGCTCGCGGCCTTTCTGCAGTATTATATATAAGTATAGCGGGGGAGGAAAGGGGAGCCGCTGCCCGTTTGCATTCCGGATTTCCCTATGCTACAATCAAAAAATCATCAATTGTTGGAGGCATTATGAATTACGACAGTAAAAATATGAAATTCTATGAAAGTGAGGGCGTTGCATACCTTACGTTCCCGGAATTTGAAAAATACGGTTTTGTAAGGCATGCCTTTTCCACCCGGATCGGCGGAGTCAGCAAAAAGGAATTTGCCTCGATGAATTTAAATTTCGGGCGGGGCGACTCTGACGAGGATGTAACGGAAAATTTTCACCGTTTCTGTTCGGCCGCGGGGTTCGATTATTCCACGCTGGTCGCTTCCGCGCAGGATCACGGGACCTTTATTCGCAGGGTGGGTGCCCAGAACCGGGGAACGGGCATCTGGAAACCCAAGGATATCCAAAGTGTGGACGGCTTAATCACGGATGAACCGGATGTCACCCTGGTGACTTACTATGCGGACTGCGTCCCGCTGTTTTTTCTTGACCCCGTAAGGCGCGCGATCGGATTGGCCCACGCGGGCTGGCGCGGAACGGTCGCCGGAATCGGTGCGAAAATGGTGAGAGCCATGGGTCGGGAATTCGAGAGCAGCCCCGGTGACCTTGTTGCCGCGGTCGGGCCGTCCATCGGCCCCGAATGCTTTGAAGTGGACACACCGGTTTATGAGGAATTTTCCAAGCTGACAGAACTGAACCCGCAGGAATTTATCGTAAACAACGGGGGAGGAAAATACCACATCGATTTATGGGAGGCAAATCGGCGCATACTAATGCACGCCGGTATTCCTCAGGAGCAGATTTCGATTGCGGGACTGTGTACGCGCTGCAACGCCCAATGGCTTTGGTCGCACCGCGCAACCGGCGGAAAACGCGGCGGGCTTGCCGCAATGATGTGCCTGACGGAGGGGAGAGCATGACGATTCAGTACTGCACCCTTTGTCCGCGCGGCTGCGGCGCGCTTCGAACGGAAAACGAAGGCGCCGGCTTTTGCGGGATGGGCGCAAATCCGGTTGTCGCGCGCGCGGCGCTTCATTTTTGGGAAGAACCCTGTATCAGCGGGAAGCGCGGCTCCGGCACGGTTTTCTTTACCGGCTGCTGCCTGAAGTGCGTTTTCTGCCAGAATTATCAGATCAGTACGGAAAAAGAAGTGGGAAAAATCATCAGCGCGCAGGAACTGGCGGACATATTTGACCGTCTTGCGGAACAGGGGGCGCACAATATTAATCTGGTGAATCCAACGCATTTTGTTCCGGCGATTTTAAAAGCACTTGCACTCCGGAAAACAAAGCTGCCGGTCGTTTATAATTCCGGCGGGTATGAAAATCCGGAAACGCTGAAAATGCTCGACGGGTGGATTGATAGTTACCTGCCCGATTTCAAATATGCGGACAACCTGCTTGCGCAAAAATATTCCGGCGCGCCGAATTATGTGAAAAACGCGAAGGCCTCCGTACTTGAAATGGCGCGCCAGACCGGCCCGGCCGCGTTTGACGCGGAAGGCATGATGACGCGCGGCACCATTGTGCGGCATCTCATTTTGCCGGGGAATACGCGGAATTCCATCGCTGTCCTCGACTGGCTGGGGGAAAACCTGCCCGCCGGCGTGCTGGTCAGTTTGATGGCACAGTATATTCCCTGCGGCAAAGCGGGGGATTTTCCCGAAATCAACCGCCGGATTACGGCACGGGAATACCAAAAGGTGCAGGAGCATCTATTCCGCCTGAATCTGGACGGTTTCGTTCAGGAAAGAAAATCGGCAAGCCGGGATTTTATCCCGCCGTTTAATTTAGAGGGAGTTTCCCCTTGACAAATCCCTTTTACCGCGATACACTATTACCTAGTATTAAATACTACATAATATAATACTGAAAAGATGGTGATATTGTGGTTGACAACAGTATAAATAAAATGAATAAAGCGGCGTGGAGGACGGCCCGGAGAAGCGAGCTGGAACTGCCGGATTATACGGTGCTGGAGGAAATCCTCAATGCCGCAACGCACGGCGTGGGCGCGGGGCTTGCCATTGCCGGTTTGGTGGCGCTGCTGATGTACGGGCGGCATGATGCGCTGACGACAACGGCTGTGTCAATTTTCGGAGCGACCATGATTCTGTTGTATGCGGTCTCCACCCTGTATCATGCGCTCGGTATCTGCAACGGCAAAAAAATCTGCCGGATTCTCGACCATTGCACCATTTTCCTGCTGATTGCGGGTACCTATACGCCGATTTCCCTGTTGTGCTTCGGCGGGGCGACCGGACAGCTGATGTTTACCATTGTATGGACGGTGGCGATTATAGGGGTTGTTCTGAACGCGATCAATTTAAACCGTTTTAAAACCTTTTCCATGGTTTGCTATATCGCGCTCGGCTGGTTTGTGGTTTTTTTCTTTCAGCCGCTGATGCAGAAGCTGGACCCCCGTTCCATTCTGTATTTAA
>JAAYWU010000338.1 GCA_012516295.1 Clostridiales bacterium
ATCGGGTGCTTTGTTCCGGCTTCTTATGCGGAAATCGGCATCACGGACAGCATTTTTACGCGTGTGGGCGCGTCGGATGATTTGGCGTCGGGGCAGTCCACTTTTATGGTCGAAATGTCCGAAGTCGCCGATATTCTGAAAAATGCAACCCCGAACAGCCTGCTGATTCTGGATGAAATCGGGCGTGGCACATCCACCTTTGACGGGATGAGCATTGCGCGTGCTGTTTTGGGGTATGTTTCCGATAAAAATCTTCTTGGCTCGAAAACGCTTTTTGCAACGCACTATCATGAGCTTACCGAACTGGAAGAGCTGGTAGATGGCGTGAAGAATTATAATATTGCCGTGAAGAAGCGCGGGGACGATATTACCTTCCTTCGCCGGATTGTGCGCGGCGGAGCGGATGACAGCTTCGGTATTGAGGTTGCCAAGCTCGCCGGCGTTCCGGAGAAAATCGTGAGCCGTGCGAAGCAGGTTCTGGCGGAGCTGGAAAGCGGCCAGGAGGTCTCGATGCCGAAAAAACGCGGCAGGCGCAGTACTCAGAATGAACAGGAAGAAATCCAGCTTTCGATTACGCCCCCGAATGAAGCGGAAGTGTTGGACAGTCTGAGAAAGCTCGACGTAAATACGTTGACGCCAATCGAATGCATGAATATGATGTTTGAGCTTGCCGCCTTGGCAAAAAAAGAATAGGGGCCGTAATGCCTTCGTATTTGGAAACAAAGGCGTTGCCAAATGCGGGCACGGACGATAGGAAAGCGGTTCAAAGATATCTATTTCGAATAATTCTTAGCTGAATTCGTAAAGGAGGGAAAGAATGGGTATAATCAACGTACTGGACAAACATGTCGCCGAGCTGATTGCGGCGGGTGAAGTCGTTGAGCGCCCTGCCTCCGTCGTTAAAGAGCTGGTTGAAAATGCAGTTGATGCGGGTGCCTCCGCGGTTACTGTGGAAATAAAAAACGGCGGAATAACCTATATGCGGGTTACGGACAATGGAAGCGGTATTTTTCGCGATGATGTTGCCGTTTCCTTTTTACGCCATGCTACCAGCAAGGTACACAGCCAGAATGATTTGGATACCATTTCCACCCTGGGGTTTCGCGGCGAAGCGCTTGCTTCGATTGCGGCGGTATCCCACGTGGAGATGTTGACGCGGACGAAGGATGAGCTTGCCGGTACGCGCTATGTCATTGACGGCGGCGTTGAGCAAATCTGTGAGGACGCCGGCTGTGCGCAGGGGACGACCATCGTGGTGCGCGACCTGTTTTATAATACCCCGGCGCGGATGAAATTTCTGAAAAAAGATGTGGTGGAAGCCAACGCAATCGCCTCGATCCTTGACCGGATCGCACTTTCCCATCCGGAGGTTTCCCTGCGTTTTCTGCGCGACGGAAAAGAAACGCTGCACACCCCCGGGGACGGGAAACTGAAATCCGCCATTTATGCGGTTTATGGGAAAGAATTTACGTCCGGGTTAATTCCCGTCGATTATGAACTCAACGGGGTGGCGCTTTCGGGCTTTATCAGCAAGCCGTCTGCCGCGCGCCCGAACCGGAGCATGCAGCAGTTTTTTATCAACGGCCGTTATGTGAAAAGCCGAACCGCGATGGTTGCCTTGGAAGAAGCTTTCAAGGGTTCCATCATGGTCGGAAAGGTTCCGGCATGTGTGCTTCATTTAAAAATCGCTTTCCATGCGGTGGACGTGAATGTTCACCCAACGAAAATTGAAGTACGCTTTATGAACGAGAAGCCGGTTTTTGATGCGGTGTACCATGGCGTAAAAACCGCGTTGAATCAGGGGGATACGCCGAATGTAATGACCTTGCCGAAACCGGCGGCCCCGGTATTTGAACAGCCGAAAGCGCCTGTTCAGATGGAATGGGGGATAAAGCCCCCGGTGCGGTCTTTTCAAAAAACAGAGGAACCTTCACGCCCACGCCGGCTTGCCGTCAGCGACGTTCAGGTTCCGCTTTACAATACCCGTTTTGAAGTGAAGAAGATCGCGGCTCCCGAGCCAGCGCCGGCCCAGCCGGCTTCCAATATCCCCGCTGCGCAGAAAGCGGACGAAATTCCCGTAGAGCCAAAGGCTGAGGAAGAAATATCGCCGAAACCGCAAAGGCCGGAAAAGCTGGTCGGGGAGGCGTTCAGCACCTATATCCTTGTGCAGCGCGGGGAAGACGAGCTGGTCTTTATTGATAAGCACGCAGCGCATGAGAGGATGCTTTATGAAAAGCTGAAAGCAGAGGGTGGCCAGGCGGTTCAGCAAATGCTTCTGAAACCGGTCACCGTTACGCTGGAAAAAAACGAGTATGCCGCGATTCTGGAATCCCTTCCCCTCTGCGCCGAAGCGGGTTTTGAAATTGAGGATTTTGGCTCTGGTACCGTGCTGGTTCGCAGCGCGCCGATGATTCTGGGGGAAGATGTTGCCTCCGCAGTCATGGAAATTGCCGGATATTTGCAAAACGCAAAAAACGATATTATGACCGAAAAGCTCAACTGGCTGTACCATAATATTGCGTGCCGCGCGGCGGTGAAGGCCGGGAACGAAAGCTCGCCGCAGGAGCTGGCCGCACTTGTTCAGCGGTTGGAGGATGAGGATATCCGCTATTGCCCCCACGGGCGGCCGGCGTATGTCATCATGAAAAAGAAAGACTTGGAGCGCCAGTTCGGGCGGATACAATAGCCATGATGAACCGAAATGAAAAAATACCCGTCGTTGCGGTTGTCGGGCCGACCGCTTCCGGCAAAAGCCGCTTAGCGGTGGAACTCGCGCTGCAAACGGACGGTGAAGTCATATCCGCAGATTCCATGCAGATTTATAAAGGGATGAATATCGGAACGGCAAAGCCGACCAAAGAGGAAATGCGGGGCGTGCCGCACCATCTGATTGATTTTGCCGACCCTTCCCAGCCGTTCAGCGTTGCGGATTACGTTTCGCTTGCTTCGGAATGCATAAGCGAAGTGTATTCGCGCGGGAAGCTTCCGGTTCTCGCCGGCGGAACCGGGCTTTATATCCGTTCCCTCCTTCAGAATATTCAGTTTATCGACGCTGACAGGGATGAGAAATTACGGGAAGAACTTACCCGCAAGGCAGAGAGGGAAGGCCCTCAGGCGCTTGTTGCCGAGCTGGAAAGCTTTGACCCGGAATCCGCTCAGCGGATTGATCCGCATAATATCGTCCGGCTGGTCCGGGCAATTGAAATATACCGGACATCGGGCGTAACCATGACGGAGCAGTTAAGACGTTCGAAAGAAGCGCCTTCTCCGTACGACGCGTGCATGATTGGGCTGGACTTCAAGGACCGCCAAATGCTTTACGACCGGATAAACCTCCGTGTAGACAAAATGATGGAGGAAGGCTTGCTGCAGGAAGCGAAAGAGGTTCTGAGCCAATCGGGTTCGCAGGCCGCGCTGCAGGCAATCGGCTACAAGGAGCTGCTTCCGTATTTTAACGGTGAGTATTCGCTGGAGGAAGCGGTGGAGAGAATTAAACGGGAAACCCGCCGCTATGCAAAACGTCAGCTTACTTGGTTTCGACGCGATACGGATGTTCATTGGGTTATAATAGACGAGTCAATGGACTTTGATTCGGTTGTGCAACAGGCCATGCAAATAATCAATCGGAAAGGGTGGTTCCATGAATAGCCAGTTTTTAAGAAGAACCGCGTCGGTTATTTTGGCCATCCTTTTATACATTTATTTGGGGTACCAAATTTACAACGCACATTATGAACCGGTGCAGACGGAAACGGTTTCCTATGCCCGCACTTCCGATACCGTGCAGGTGAACGGTACGGCGATACGCAAGGAACGCCCGATTACCGCGCAGGTAAACGGCATTCTCACTTACGTCATCAGCGACGGCGGGAAAGTCGGGATGGGCGGAAAGGTTGCGCAGATTTATGCCAATGCACAGAGCGCGGCCGCCCACCAGGAGCTTGAAAATCTGGACAGCCAGATTTACGAACTGCAAAAGCTCAGTACGCCGGGGGATACGTATGCGGCAAATCCGGATTCCATCGGAAAGCAAATTAATCTGAAGCTTACGGAGGTTCTTTCCAATATGAATGCGGGCGAAACCGCTAAGGTTTCGAACGCCCGGAACGATTTGCTGTATTTGATGAACGAGCGGCAGATTGTTACCAACCGCTCTGTGA
>JAAYWU010000339.1 GCA_012516295.1 Clostridiales bacterium
ACTTTATTGATTGGATGTGTCTTAATGGAAAGGAAACGGGCTGCTGAAAAACAGAGCTTTTTACACGGCGCCTTAATTTTAATGGTGGCAATTGCGCTGGTCAAGATTATCGGCGCTTTGTTTAAAATACCGCTGGCATGGATTCTTACGCCGGTTGGGAACGGTTATTTCGGGAACGCTTATTCGCTTTATTTTCCGATATTCAGCCTTGCGACCGCTGGATTCCCGATTGCAATTTCCAGACTGGTTTCCGAAAATTCCGCCCGCGGCCGGTATCGCGACATCCGCCAGATACATACGGTTTCCATTCGGATTTTTTTGATTCTGGGGATTGTCTCGTTTTGCATTATGTTTTTTGGCGCTAAGCCCTATGTGACTTACGCGGCAAGCAATAACCCGGAAAACGCCCTGCCCGCAATTTACGCGCTGGCGCCGGCCATTTTCTTTAACAGCCTTATGGCAATTTACAGGGGATACTACGAAGGGCTTCGCAATATGTATCCCACGGCGATTTCCGAAATTGTCGAAGCATTGAGCAAGCTGGTTTTCGGGCTTACCCTCGCGTCGCTTATAATTCAGTCCGGAATGAATGAATATGCCGCAAAAGGTACGGTTTATGGCATAAAAAGGGCCTCGGAGGAATATGCTAAGATTGCGACCCTGCCGTACGCTGCCGCAGGGGCAATTTTCGGGGTCACCATCGGCTCGGTTATGGGCTTCCTTTTTTTGTTCCTATACCATAAAAGGCATAGCGACGGGATAACCAAGGAAATGCTACGCGCCTCTCCGCGTCCCCTTCCAATGCGGATAACGACTTCCCGGTTAATCCGCACGGCAATTCCGATTGCGCTGGGCTCCCTGGCGGTAAACCTGTCCACTTTTATCGACAGCACATTTTTGCAGAAGCGTATTAATGACATTATGGCCGAGAATTCGGAAGTTCTGCTGAAAATGTACGAGGGCGTTTTGCCCGCTTCGGTTGTCCAGTTAAATAATGTCCCTACGTTTTTATTCGGGTGTTTTTCCAACGCGTCCACGCTGTTTATGCTGGTGCCGGCGATAACGCAGGCATTTGGCGGGAGCGCACTTCCAAATGTAACCGAGGCATGGACAGGAGGCGATCCGAAGCAGATCAGGCGAAGCATAGAACAGGTTTTGCGCATTGTTGCGATGATTACGGTCCCGGCCGGTTTGGGACTGTCCGTTCTTTCTACGCCGATTGCTACCTTATTGTACGGGGAGAAAAACGCCCCCACGGTCATTGGGAAAATTCTGGTCGTGTTAGGCTTGGGCGCCAGCTTCGCCGCCATGAGCACGCCGATCAACAGCATGCTGCAGGCGGTCGGAAGGGTGGATCTGCCGGTAAAGCTGCTTGTGGTCGGCCTGGTGATTAAACTGGTATTGAATTATACGCTGGTTGGAATCCCGGAAATTAACGTGATGGGAGCCGGAACGGGAACCTTGGTGTGTTACATCTTTATTACGGTTTTCGCGCTGCATTACCTCTGCCGGGAAACAAAGGTCCATCTCAATTTTGTCCGCATTTTTTTAAAGCCGCTTTTGGCTTCGATCATCAGCGTGGGCTTAGCATATTTTGTCCAAAAAACGGGAACATTGTTGCATTTGGGGAAATTGTCCACCCTGGTGGCAATTGCCTTTGCGGGGGTCGTTTATATGGCTTGTATGCTGTGGTTTAAAGCCCTTACAAGAAATGATATTCTTATGCTGCCGAAGGGACAAAAAATTGTAAAAATACTTGAAAAACATAATTGGATAAGGTAAAATAATAAAAGTTTACCGAGAAATGGGTTTTACAGGAGATAAAAAATTTTGGATTTTCAAATAAAAGAACAATATAATATGGATGACCTTCTGAAAATTATGGAAATCCTTCGTTCACCGGAAGGATGCCCTTGGGACAGGGAACAGACGCACCAAAGCATCCGAAACAATTTCATTGAAGAAACCTATGAAGCGGTTGAGGCAATTGATAATAATGACACGGACCTGTTAAAGGAAGAATTGGGCGATGTTTTACTGCAGGTAGTATTTCACGCGCAATTGGAAAAAGAAAAAAACAGTTTTGGGTTTTCAGACGTTGTGGATGGCATAGTAAAAAAGCTGATTGTCCGTCATCCTCATGTCTTTGATAATACCGTTGTCAGCAATTCGGATGAGGTACTTGTCAATTGGGATGCGATCAAAAAGAAAACTAAGAACCAATCCACCCAGTCGGAAGTCCTGCAGAGTGTTTCCAAAGCCCTGCCCGCGCTGATGCTTAGTGCGAAAGTGCAGCATAAAGCGGCCAAGGTGGGGTTTGATTGGCCCGATGTATCGGGAGCACTCGATAAAGTCACGGAGGAAGTCCGTGAATTGAAAGAGGCAATCGATTCTGGCAGCGGGGAAGACCGTATGGAAGAATTAGGCGATCTTTTGTTTTCTGTGGTAAACGTTTCCCGATTTTTGGAAGTTGAGCCTGAACAAGCGTTGAGCAATTCCTGCGATAAGTTCATCCGGCGTTTTCAAAAGATGGAACGGCTTGCGGAAGAACGAGGAGCTGATATGGCTTCCATGTCACTGGAACAGCTTGATTCCCTCTGGAATGAAGCGAAGATAATGGATCATTCTCAGCTTTCAGCTGTAGAATAATAAAAAAACGGAGGTCAAATTTATGAACAAAACAGAATTAATTGCTGCTGTTGCTGAAAAAGCAGGTATGTCCAAAAAGGATGCAGATAATGCTGTTAATGCAATGATTGACACAATCGTTAACGCTGTTGCCGAAGGCGAAAAAGTACAGATCGTTGGTTTTGGTACTTTTGAAGTACGCAGCCGCAGCGAAAGACAGGGCCGCGACCCGAGAACAAATTCTCCGATTACCATTCCTGCATCCAGGGTGCCTGCATTTAAAGCCGGAAAGGCGTTTAAGGAAGCTACAGCAAAATAAATTTTATTTTTGGGTTTTAAAGGCTGTAACAAATTTGCTGTTACGGCCTTTTTATATGAGAGGATAGTATGAGACTGGATAAGTATTTAAAAGTATCAAGAATTATTAAGCGGCGTACCATTGCAAACGAGGCCTGCGACGCCGGGCGCGTGCTGGTGAACGGGAAAGCCGCCCGCGCTTCCTATGATGTAAAGGTTGGCGACATCCTGGAATTGCAGCTTGGTTCGCGCACTATAAAGGCTGAAGTGCTCAGTATAAACGAATACGCCAAAAAGGAAACAGCGTCGGATATGTACAGGATATTGGACGACGGGCCGGCAAACCTTTAAGTATATGTCCCTCCGCTTATGCATACAAATTGGTATGAATGAGTAGGAGGGTTTTGAATTGGCAGAAGAAAAAAAGTCTGTTAAAGGCCCGCAGAATCTGATTCTTGAAAACCGCCGGGTGCTTACTGCGACGGGTGTTTCCAATGTTGACAGCTTTGACGAACAGACGATCATTGCTTATACGGATTTGGGGCAGCTCATTATCAAGGGAACCAAACTGCAAATTAATAGACTGAATATCGAAACCGGGGAGCTCACTCTGAACGGTGAAATCAGTTCGTTGTCTTATTCGGACGATCAGCCGTCGGGCGGCTTTTTGACAAAGCTGTTCAAATAGAGGAGTGAGGTTGCTTGAACGTTACACTCACTTGGCAGCTTCAGGGATTTTTGATATCGATTGCAGCCGGCTTTTTTTTAGGCGCGTTTTACGATGTCTTTCGTATTTTTCGGACGGTTTTTCAATCCGAACGGCGCGCGGTTTTTTATCAGGACCTCTTTTATATGGTTGCCATTGCTTTTGTCACGTTTCTGGTGGCTTTAGGGGTCAATTATGGGGATGTGCGGTTTTACATATTGGCGGGAGAAGGCATTGGATGGTGCTTTTATTTTTTAACGGTTGGATTTGTAACCCTTCAGGTATTCCGGTTCCTCGCAAAAATTGTGAAAAAGTATATTATCAGCCCGATTCAATGGGTTAATTCGAAAATATCTCATTTTATCGTCCAAATGACCGGGACAATTGTAAAGAATATAAAAATACTATC
>JAAYWU010000340.1 GCA_012516295.1 Clostridiales bacterium
ACGCTGGTGCTGCTGCTCACAAACGGAGGGCCGATGAAATCCACCTATTTTTACGGACTGTACGTCTTCAACAATGCGTTCGTGAAAAACAGGCTCGGCTACGCTTGCGCGAACGCGTGGTTTATGTTCCTGATCATCCTTTTGCTGACAGCGCTTGTTTTCAAATCTTCAGATGTCTGGGTTTACAACGCGGCGGGGAAAGACAAGAAAGGGAGTAAAACATTGTGAAATTAAGTAAATTTGAAAAAACCATATTTTACATCCTGCTGACGGCGTTTTCTCTCTACTTTTTGCTGCCTTTTATCTGGATGATTCTTACCGCAATGAAGTCGGAAGCGGAAGCCTATACTTTTCCGCCGAAATTCTTCCCGTCTGTTTGGCATTTTGATAATTTTAAGGCAGCGTGGAATTCGCAGCCGTTCGGCACGTATCTGGTCAATTCGCTGATGATTGCCGTTTTGACTACAATCGGGCAGATTGTGTCCTGTTCCATGGTGGCCTATGGTTTTGCCAGATTCAATTTCAAAGGGAAAAAAGTGCTTTTTACCCTTTTGCTTTGCACAATGATGCTTCCATGGGACGTTACAGTGATTCCCCTTTATATGGAATTTAAGATTTTCGGCTGGATTAATACGCTGAAACCATTAATTGTACCCGCGTTTTTTGGCTCCGCGTACTATATTTTCCTTCTTCACCAGTCCCTTACCAGTATTCCGCGGGATTTTGAGGAAGCGGCAAAAATTGACGGCGCCAATGAATTTCAGGTGTTTACCCTCATTTTCTTACCCATTATGAAGTCAGTTCTGAATTTAATCGGCGTGCTGAATATTATTACGGTCTGGAATGACTATCTTGGACCCTTGGTTTTCTTAAATGATCGCAGCAAGTACACGCTTGCCCTTGGGCTGGCAGCATTTAAGGGTGTACATACGCAGCAGATTGTCCCCACAATGGCGATTACAGTTGTTATGGTAATACCTCCTCTCATTGCGTTCGGATTTGCCCAGAAATATATTATTGAAGGAATGAGCGGTGCGATTAAGGAATAACGAAGAGGGCAGTTTTGAATTTATATGGAGGTTTATGAATGTATGCAGGAACAAAAGAAGGATTGGGAAAATGTAGGACTTAACGGGATTAACCGCAGGGAACCGAGAGCTTGTTATGCTGTTTATAGCGATGAAACCGCCGCGGCTTCCAACAGGGAATCTGTTTTTTCCCTCAATGGGGAATGGAAATTCCTGTATTTGGAATCTCCGGAGCATTCTCCGGAAAATTTTTTCCGGGCGGATTATGATACTTCCGGAATGGATACGATCCCGGTGCCATCGTGCTGGCAGCTGCAGGGGTATGGTGCTCCGCACTATACAGATTTGTATTATCCTTTCCCGATTGATCCGCCGTTTGTGCCGTCCGAAAATCCAACGGGGATCTATAAGCGGAAATTTTCTCTTGAAGAGAATTGGTGCGAACGGAGAACCGTTCTGCGCTTTGGCGGAGTGGACAGCTGTTTTCACGTCTGGGTCAATGGCAGTTTTGTCGGTTACAGCAAAGGAAGTTATTTGACTTCCGAATTCGAGATCACGCCCTTTGTACATCCGGGCGAGAATGATATTACCGTACGTGTCATCCACTGGTCGGACGGAAGCTATCTGGAAGATCAGGATATGTGGTGGCTTAGCGGGATATTTAAGGATGTCGAGCTTATCAATGAGCCCTATATTTGTGTGGACGATCTTTTCGTACGCACAGAGTTTGAGAATGGGTTCGACAAGGCCATGCTGCAAGTTGACGTACTTTGCTCCGATTACCGGGGAACCCATCTCCCTGTTGAATTACATTGCAGGTTAACGGATGAAGACGGGCAGACAATCGCCGTCCTGAACGGAAATGGAGTTCCCGAAGAAGGGGGAATCCATATCCTCTTGAATGCTCCGGTGGAAAATCCGCTTTTATGGAGCGCGGAAACCCCGCATTTGTATCAACTCCAAATCGAATTAAGAAGCGGTTCGGAATTGATGGAAGTCGTTCGCACCGACGTCGGGTTCCGCAAAATTGAAATAAAAGACGGCAATCTTCTTTTGAACGGACGTGCCATTCTGTTTAACGGAGTCAACCGGCACGATTTCTGCTGTGACACCGGAAAGGCTTTGACTCGCGAGCAGCTTCTGGAAGACGTGCTGATTATGAAACGCAATAATATCAATGCTGTGCGTTCTTCCCACTATCCCAATGATCCGTATTTTTACCACCTTTGCAGCAAATACGGATTGTATGTGATTGAGGAAGCTGATCTGGAGTGCCATGGCTTTGAGCTGACGGGAAAATACAACTGGATCAGCAACAGCAAGGAATGGGAAAAGGCCTATGTCGACCGTGCGGTTCGTATGGTACAACGCGACAAAAACAACCCCTGTGTCCTAATGTGGTCGCTGGGGAACGAGTCGAGCTTCGGAAGCAATTTTATCGCTATGAAAGAGGCGATCCGCCGCATTGACGACACGCGTCCGATTCATTACGAAGGGGACGCCGATGCATTGATTTCCGATGTTTACAGCACAATGTATACAAAGCTGGATAAGCTGCATGAAATTGGAAAGGATGAGCTGCTGGAAAAGCCGCATATTCTGTGCGAATACGGCCATGCCATGGGCAATGGGCCGGGAGGTCTTGCAGAATATCAGCAGGCCTTCCGCAAATACAGAAAATTGCAGGGCGGCTTTATCTGGGAATTCTGTGAGCACGGCATCCGTCAGAAGGCGGAGGACGGCAGCGAATATTTCGCCTACGGCGGCGACTTTGGCGACAAGCCGAACAACGGGAATTTCTGTCTTGACGGCCTGTTGTTTTCCGACCGTACGGAGTCTCCGGGAATGAAGGAATACCGCAAGGTCATAGAACCGGTGAAAACCGAAGCGGTCGATCTTTCAAAAGGCCTGTTCGACATTACCAACCTGTATGATTTTCTGGATTTATCCCATCTTGAACTGCGCTGGAGCGTTGTTAGCGACGGGCAGACCCTTGAAAACGGAAAGCTCGCGCTTGAGGGCATTCACGCCGGGGAAACCCGCCGGATTACCGTACCCTTCCATGCTGTTCATCCGAAACCGGGAAGGCATTACTGGTTGAATTTCTCTTATGTGCTGTGCAGGGACTTTCCATATGCCCCCTGCGGGCATGAAACGGCAAACGCGCAGTTTGAACTTCCGGTATTCCTTCCGGCTTGTGCGCAACGTCCCGCTTTTCAAGCACCGGAAAGAACCCGGAAAGGCAGTAAGCTAAGCTTCACCGGAACAGGCTATCAGATAACCTTTGATGTGTTAAAGGGAGCCCTTTTGGAATATTCCGCAAACGGCCGCCCGGTGTTGACACGCGGGCCGAAACTGTGCTTTTGGCGTGCTCCGATTGACAACGACATGTATGTAAAGGACAATTGGAAGAACAAATATTTCCTTGACCAGATGCAGGAAAGTGTCCGCGGTTATACGGTCGTAGATAAGGACGACTGCGTTTCGGTAGCCTTTCAGGTAAAAATCGGGGCACCGAGTCAGGCTTGGGGATTTTCCGCCGTATATGAATATACCATCTATCAGAACAGCGTTTTGCTGCATGTGTATGGCGAACCAAAGGGGCTTCAGTTTGATGCCCCACAGAGTATTCCGCGTATCGGTGTGGAAATGCAGCTGCCGCGCTCCTATGATTTGGTAACATGGCTCGGGCGCGGTCCGGGAGAATCTTATCCGGACAGCAAAGCCTCCTCTTTGTTCGGCCTTTACCGGAATACGGTAGCTTCCATGCATACGCCGTATACCCGTCCGCAGGAAAACGGAAACCGGAGCGATGTTTACTGGATGACCCTTGAATCACCGGATAGTGCCGTACTGTTTAAGGCAAAAGATACCTTCGACTTTACGGTACATAACTATACAAAGGAAGCGCTGGAGAAAGCCGGCCATTGCAATGAAATCCAGACGGCAGATCAAACGATTCTCAATATAGATTACCGGCAGAATGGTCTTGGCAGCGAAAGCTGCGGTCAGGCGCAGTTGCCGCCTTACCTGCTGAAGCCGGAACCGTTTGAACTGACATTTGAAATTGTGCCTTACCGCGCCGGCGATGATCTTTACCAACTCATGTCTTTGTGAGAAGCAACAGGTGAGAAAGAATGATTGATTTAACGAAAGTGCCCATGAGCCGGTTCGGTTCGTATTTTGCTATATCCCAGAATGCAGAGAGCGGGGAGATTATCCTTCGCGATCTGCATGGCGGGGATGAATGCCCGGATAAGCTTTTTACGCTGGAATTGCCGGGCGAAAACGAAAAGACGAAAACAATGGTGCGGGCGGAGCCAACCTTCCTCACGCTCAGCGCGGGAAAAGGAAAAGTCGAAGTCTGCTTCGGAACGCCGGATACTGTGAACATCTGCGGAACAAACTCAGGATTGCGCCTGCTTGCGAAAGAACCGACCCGCTACGACACCGCTCTTCCGCTTCCGGACGGAGGATGGGAGTTTATCTCCTATAAG
>JAAYWU010000341.1 GCA_012516295.1 Clostridiales bacterium
GAGCACAGGCGAAGTGATTGCCAAGGTTCCATGCTGCACACCGGATGAAGTAGAAAAGGCTGTTGCAAGCGCAAAAGCGGCATTCCCGGGCTGGTCGTCAACCCCGGTTGCAAAACGCGTACAGATTTTATTTAAAATGCGCGAATTGATCGTAGAGCACATGGATGAGCTTACCTATCTAGTAGCAAAGGAAAACGGAAAGAACTGGGCGGAAGCACAGGGCGACGTTCTGAAGGCAAAAGAAGGCACGGAACAGGCTATTTCGGCAACGTCCCTGATGATGGGCGAAAGCCTGATGGACACTTCCAAGGGATACGACCCCGTATTGTACCGCGAGCCCCTCGGCGTATGCGCCGGAATCATCCCGTTTAACTTCCCGTCCATGATCCCGATGGGCTGGATGACCCCGATTTGCATCGCCTGCGGAAACACCATCGTTCTGAAAGCGGCTACCTTTACCCCGCAGTCCGCACTCCGCTTTGCCGAACTGTACAAAGAAGCCGGCTTGCCGGACGGCGTCATTAACATTGTCACTTGCTCCCGCCATGAAGCGGAAATCCTTCTGACGCACCCGGATATTAAAGCCATCACTTTCGTCGGCTCCACAGAAGTCGGCCTCCACATTTATTCAACCGCCGCTTCCGCCGGCAAACGTGTACAAGCCCTGTGCGAAGCGAAAAACCACGCGCTTGTTCTGAACGACGCTCCGGTTGAGAGAACGGCGGCCGGCATCATCAACGCTTCTTACGGCTGCGCCGGCGAACGCTGCATGGCTCTCCCTGTTATTGTTGTGCAGGAAGGCATTGCTGACAAACTGGTTGCGGAAATTGTAAAACAGGCCAAGAAAATTAAGAGCGGGCCGGCCTATGATAAATCCACGAAACTCGGCCCTGTGGTCAACGAAGCGCACCGCCAGTCCATCCTGAATTGGATTCAGAAAGGTATTGACGAAGGCGCGGAACTGGTCCTTGACGGCAGAAATGTGACCGTTGAAGGCTACGAAAAGGGCTTCTACCTTGGGCCGACCATTTTCGATCACGTAAAGCCCGGCATGACAATCGGCGACCGCGAAATCTTCGGGCCGGTTCTCTGCGTAAAGAGAGTAAAAACCTTTGAAGAGGGCCTTAAGCTTATGAATGCCAATCCGTTTGCAAACGGTTCCGTTATCTTCACGCAAAACGGCCACTATGCCAGAGAGTTCGCACGCCATACGGACGGCGGCATGGTCGGCGTAAACGTTGGTATTCCGGTACCGGTAGGGTACTTCCCGTTTGCAGGCCATAAAAAGTCTTTCTTCGGCGACCTGCACTGCCTTGGAAAAGACGGCTTCCGCTTCTTTACGGAAAGCAAGGTCGTTACTACCCGCTGGTTTGACGAAGAAGAAAGCAAATCCACAAACGTAAGCACATGGGACGGAACCATCTGATTTCCCATGGAATAACGAACTAATAAGCCTATTCTTTTTTCCAATCCCCTAATTATAAAGGAAAGGGAGACTATTCGCCAATGGAATAGTCTCCCTTTTCCTCATATACTCTTTTTAAATGGACCGAATGGAAGGGATGTTTTCATGCTTCAGTCGAACAAGCGGCAAAAATTGCTATTACTGACCATAATCGCTGTATTCTGGTTTTCGCAATATGTTTATATACCCTATCAGGCGACATACCTGGCTTCCATCGGGGCTGCACCGTCTCTGATCGGCTTAATTGTCGGTGCTTACGGATTTTCCCAACTCGCTTTGCGAATGCCGGCCGGATTGATGGCCGACCGGAAAGCCAGGCATAAGCCCTTTCTTTTGCTCGGCGTTTTGCTGGCCGGTACCGCCTCTTTGTTCCGTATCCTCCTTCCGAATGAATGGGGCTATCTGATCGGCAGCATTCTTTCGGGCTGCGCATCCGCCACATGGATTTCATTCATGCTCCTGTTTTTTACATATTATGAAAAGGAAGAACTTCAAAAGGCCTCCGGATTAGCGGTTGGTGCAAACAATCTTGGGATTCTTATTGGTTTTCTAACC
>JAAYWU010000342.1 GCA_012516295.1 Clostridiales bacterium
ACGTATAGCTTTCGCCCTTTTTGAGCGTAAAGTCGGAATTGGTATCCGATTTCGGCGCAGTCTGCCCTACGGTGACAACGCAGACCTTCTGCGGCGCAAAGCCCGGCGCGCTCATATAAAAGCCCGCGGATTGCCCCGGATTTCCGATTGCAGTAATTTTATATTTCGTGTCGTTACCAGAGGTGCCGACCTTTTCTACCTGGAAAACATTGCTGGAACCGGCGTAAAAGCTCGTGGCGTTGCTGATTGTAAAGGTATAGCTTTCGCCCTTTTTGAGCGTAAAGTCGGAATTGGTGTCCGATTGCGGCGCCGGTGCGCCTTCTTTTATGGTTATGCTGCCGAGAGCCACACTGTAATCATCATAGGTGCTGTCTGGGAACATAACGCTCAAATTGGTTTGGCTGGCGACCTCGCCAATCGCAGTTATCTGGAAGTAATAATCGATTCCTTCCTTTTTCTCAAACTGTACGGACACTACGCCGTCCGTATCCGGCACAATGGCGGGAACCCCGCCGCCCATAGCGGTTATCTTGTAGGTGTACGAATCCCCCTGCGAAAGGCTGAGCGCAGCCGGTGCATCCGATTCGGCGCTCGGGAAATCGTCTTCCTCATTGACGGTAACCGGGAAAGAAGCCGTTTCTCCATTCAAAGTCGCCGTAATTAAGGATGTTCCCGGTTCCAAAGCTTCCATTTCATATTCATAACCGCCGTATACCGTTGTTACGAAGGTAACGGAGATGTTCTCGTTGTCAACCATGATTTGGGGATTGATTCCCGAATTGGTATAGGCAACAAAATGATATTTATCGCCGGTATTGCAGATATATTCGGTTGTGGTATCCAACCGAAGGTCTTTATTTTGAATGACGGATACCGTACACAGCTTATTCGGTATAAAACCGTAAGCGCCTAAGTACAGGTCGTCGCTCTGCCCGACAGCGCCGACCGCATCCACGCGGAAATAATAGTCGCCGTTGTCCTCATCCGTATTGACCAATGTCGTTTTGAGAACGTTTCCATTCTGCGCGCTTAACATGGGGTAGGAATATGTATCAACGTCATTGTTCTCAAAATGGACTTTTACGATCCGGCTGCTCCCTTTATTAAGAGAAAAATTGCCGGTGACATCGGAGGAAAGCGTATAAGTCGGCTCCCCAGTCCCTTCCACCGTGAGCGTTTTGGTTGCGGACACGCCGTCCGATGTGGTAAAGGTTAACGTGACTTCTCCGTTTAAACGGGCCTCCAAGTCATAATAATATACACCCGAACCGCTGGTGTCTGTTTCCTCTTCAATCTTTACAATAGAGGGGTCGCTTGAAACAGCGCTCAGCGTTACGTCCGGGTTGCTGACGTTCACCTCAAGGCCATAGTAAATTGAGTTCAGCTGCAGGGACTGAACCGCATCCGTTTCTTCAGGGAATGTGATTTGCGTTGCATCCGCAGCAAAAGCCGCCGTATTCCCGAATACCGCAATGACGAGTGACAGCACCAGAACCATGCTCAATGCCCGAATTCGTTTTTTCATTGCTCATTTCCTTTCTTTGTTGATTAATTTTCCCATTGTTGGAACAGACTTCATTTTATAGGAAAATAAGCTGGAAATAATCGAATTCAAGAATAATTCTTTATTGTAATTATTGGCAATCTTTTTGCCGGTTTTCGTCTGAATTTTACCCTAACCTATGCCTTAAATTTTTTCTGTATTTTACAGTTATGGAATAGAAATGCAGAATTGGAAAAACCGGGCCCGGGGCAGCGCCCCCAAGCCCGGTTAATCATTGAAAGATTTGCTAAAACTGAAAATTTATTTTCTGCAAGCCGGAATTCCCGCTTAGCCGAAAACCTTTTGCATATCCGCTTCGTTTTCCGTCAGCACTTCTATTCCATTTTCAAGGAACAGCTGCGCTGCTATTCCGTTTCCGGGAATCACTTTGCCCGAAAAGGTTCCATCATAAATACAACCGCACCCGCAGGAAGGGCTTTTCGATTTCAAGACCGCCTTCGTGATCCCGTTTTCTTTCGCAATCCTGAGGGCCTTTTGCGCACCGTCCTCGAATTCCTTTGTCAGGTCTTTCCCATTTGCGCTCATCACTTTTTTCTTTCCGTTTTTATCCGCGACAATCTCGCAGCAAGCCCTTGGAACAGGCAAGCCCGCCAATTGCTCCGGGCAAACCGGAATGGCCCTCCCCTGCTTTACCAATTCGGCTATTTTCGGGTTCGTGCAGCTTTTTCCATCATATCTGCAAGGAATTCCTGCTAAGCAGGAGCTGACTAAATACATAGATCTCCTCTTCCTATCATCAATAAAAAGGCAGCAAAAAAGGCTGCCGTAACCGGTAGCCTTTCAATACCTTATCTTACACGAGTTCGATAATTCCCATCTCTGCGGCGTCACCGCGGCGAGGGCCAAGCTTGCTGATTCGTGTATAACCGCCGTTGCGGTCGGCATACTTCGGAGCAATCTCGTTAAACAGCTTATTCGCTACATCTTCTTTAGTAATAAATGCCATCACAAGGCGCTTGTTGTGAAGGTTGTTTTCCTTCGCAATCGTTATCATCTTCTCGGTCATGGAGCGGACCTCCTT
This sequence comes from Clostridiales bacterium, assembly GCA_012516295.1. GTDB lineage: Bacteria > Bacillota > Clostridia > Oscillospirales > Acutalibacteraceae > Caproiciproducens. The sequence continues at coordinate 2,586 of JAAYWU010000342.1, forward strand.
GGCGCGAGTAACTGTGGTTTCGATTTTTCCGTTCTCTAAAAGAAAGGTAACCATCGCCCTCAGCATGGCTGTTCTGTGGTCAGTGTCTCTTCCGAGCTTTCTGGTTCCGGGCATCGAAATATCACTCCTTTACCTTAGGTTTGCACAAGGGATTATTCATCATCCTTGCGTAGTTGGAAACCGAGGGAGGCCATCTTCCAGACAACCTCCTCAAGGGATTTACGTCCGAGGTTGCGAACCTTCATCATATCCTCTTCCGATTTATTGATCAGGTCTTCAACCGTATTAATACCGGCGCGCTTGAGGCAGTTGAAGGAACGGACCGAAAGATCGAGCTCTTCAATTGTCATTTCAAGCACTTTTTCCTTGCCCTTATCGTCCTTTTCGACCATAATCTCGGTGCTGCTGCCCTTGTCGGACAAATCAACAAAGAGGTTCAAGTGTTCGGTAAGGACTTTCGCGGCCAAAGAAACCGCTTCCTGCGCCCCGATAACACCGTTGGTCCAAACCTCCAGCGTAAGCTTGTCAAAGTCTATGCTCTGGCCTACACGGGTTGGCTCAACATTATAATTCACCTTATAAACAGGAGTGTAGATGGAATCCACCGGAATCTCGCCGATTACGTTTCCGTTCAGGTTCTGTTTGTTTCTTTCGGCGGGGACATATCCGCGGCCCTTATCCAGGGTCAATTCCATATACAGCTTTGCTCCCTCTCCCAAGGTTGCAATATGCATCTCGGGATTAAGGATTTCAACCTCGCTGTCGCACTTGATAGAGTCGGCCGTTACATCGCACGGGCCCTCCGCACAGATTTCAACTGTTTTGGGGCCGTCACAATGGAGCTTGGCGGTCAAACCCTTAATATTGAGCACAATCTCGGTGACGTCCTCTTTTACTCCGGGAATGGTAGAAAATTCATGAAGAACGCCGTCTATTTTGATTGATGTGACTGCAACCCCCGGCAGCGACGATAAAAGGACACGCCTCAGACTATTGCCCAAGGTTGTTCCAAAGCCTCGCTCAAGCGGTTCTACGACAAATTTGCCGTAGGTCCCGTCATTGCTTAACTCTTCTGTTTCAATTTTTGGCTTCTCAATCTCGATCATTAGCGACCCTCCTTGACATATAGCGGATTCGTATCAGCCATGATGTTTACTCTATGCTGTCAAAAGACGGCATTACTTGGAGTACAACTCAACGATGAGAGTCTCATCGACTGCCAGGTCAATATCCTCACGGGTCGGCAATGCGATAATCTTCCCTTCCAGGGTATCACGATTCACGTCAAGCCATTTAACAACCGGACGGGACGCGTTTTCCTCAATAACCGCTTTAATCTTTTCACTCTGGCGGCTCTTATCGCGGATGGAAATTACTTCACCCGGCTTTGTAAGGTAGGAAGGAATGTCTACTCTTCTGCCGTTCACGTTAAAGTGACCGTGAACAACAAGCTGACGGGCTTCTGCTCTGGAGCTTGCCCAGCCAAGACGGTAAATGACGTTGTCGAGGCGGGATTCCAAAATTGCGAGCAGCTCGTCGCCGGTCTTTCCTTCTCTATGTGTTGCAAGGTCATAGTAGCTTCTGAACTGGGACTCCAATACGCCATAGTAGCGTTTGGTCATCTGCTTAGCACGAAGCTGCAGGCCGTATTCGGATGTTTTCTTGCGGCCCTGGCCATGCTGGCCCGGGGCGTATGATCTGCGGGTAACACCGCATTTATCTGTGTAGCATCTTGTGCCCTTCAGAAACAGCTTCTGTCCTTCACGGCGGCAAAGTTTGCACACAGCGTCTGTATATCTTGCCATACTATGGTTGCACCTCCTATTATCGGTTTTCTACTAGACGCGTCTTCTCTTCGGAGGACGGCATCCGTTATGCGGAATCGGGGTAACGTCTTTAATCATGCTGACTTCAAGCCCTGCGCCCTGAAGTGCGCGGATTGCCGCTTCACGGCCGGCTCCCGGTCCCTTTACATAAACCTCAACCGTTTTCATACCATGCTCCATCGCTGCTTTCGCGGCGGTTTCGGCTGCGGTCTGAGCGGCAAAAGGAGTGGACTTTCTGGAACCTCTGAATCCTAATTCACCGGAACTTGCCCACGATACGGCATTGCCCTGCGTATCGGTAATGGTAACAATCGTGTTGTTAAAGGTGGACTGGATATGAGCGGCTCCACGATCTATATTTTTACGCTCGCGGCGTCTGCGAACTGCGGTGCCCTTTTTCACCGGGCCCTTCTGTGCTGCCATCTTTAGAATCCCTCCCTATTATTTTTTCTTGTTAGCCATTGTCTTTCTCGGACCCTTGCGTGTACGCGCGTTGGTCTTGGAACGCTGGCCTCTTACCGGCAAACCTTTGCGGTGCCGAATTCCGCGGTAGCAGCCGATTTCAATCAATCTCTTAATGTCAAAAGCTACGTCGCGGCGAAGATCGCCTTCAACGCGGCAGTTATGGTCGATATATTCTCTGAGTTTCGCAGCATCATCTTCTGTTAAATCCCTTACGCGGGTATCCGGATTAACGCCTGTTGCCGCGCAGATTTCTGTGGCGGTTTTGCGTCCGATTCCGAAAATATAGGTAAGAGCAATTTCGATGCGCTTATCTCTTGGCAAGTCAACACCTGATATACGCGCCATATTGGTTTTGCACCTCCGTTGTTAATAGGTCCGCGCCAAATTATCCCTGGCGCTGCTTATGCTTCGGGTTTTCACAGATTACCATGACTTTACCCTTGCGCTTAATGATTTTGCATTTTTCACAAATTTTTTTGACAGAAGGTCTTACTTTCATTTGTGCGCCCTCCCTTAGCGAGTCTTTGTTTTACTTTGAACGCCATGTGATGCGCCCGCGCGTCAGATCGTAAGGCGACAACTCGATTGTGACCTTGTCGCCCGGCAGAATACGGATGAAATTCATCCGAAGCTTGCCGGAAATATGCGCGAGTACCGTATGGTGATTCGGAAGCTCTACCATAAACATTGCATTTGGCAGTGCTTCAGTTACGACGCCTTCAGTTTCTATTACGTCCTGCTTCGACATATATTAACCCTCCTCATGTGGAAAACGGCTCCCGGCTTGAAATTTCCGAAGAGCATTTCGTATTTCACGGTTGGTTTGCATTGAACCTTCAGCCAGCACGGTTTTGGTCGCGGCCAAATGTTTCAGCTTTTTCTTTTTCGGATTGCTCAGGCTCCGGCGTTTCCCGTCACAAATAACGGCGTAAACATCATCCGCCTCCAGCACGGCGAAAAAACCGCCCTTGTCGCGCCCCGCGGCCGACCGAACAACCAGCCCTCTGACAAAGTCCATCGTTACCCCTCCCTTAATCCGGCAATGTTAAAATTACTGGACCGTCCGGAGTAATGGCGACGGAATGCTCAAAGTGTGCGGAAAGCTTTCCGTCGGCGGTTACGGTCGTCCAACCGTCCGCAAGCGTTTTTACTTCCTTAACACCCTGGTTGATCATTGGTTCAATTGCGATAGTCATGCCTGATAACAGGCGCACGCCCCTGCCGGGTGTGCCGTAATTAGGAACGGTAGGGTCTTCATGCATCTTCGCACCTACTCCGTGGCCGACGAAATCCCGTACCACCGAGTAACCGCGAGCTTCGGTATACCTTTGGATCGCGCTGCCGATATCGCCGATGCGCGCACCGACTTTTGCGGCTTTAATGCCTTCATAAAGGCTTTCGCGCGTTGCATCCATCAGGGCCTGCGCCTGTGCGCTTACATCTCCACAGGGAAACGTATACGCATTGTCACCGACATATCCGTCAAAGGTGGCGCCAATGTCAATGCTCACAATGTCGCCCTGTTTGATAATTGTGTCTTTACTTGGTATACCATGGATGACCACATTATTGACCGAGATACAGGCGCTTGCCGGAAACCCACCGTAACCAAGGAACGTGGGCTTTGCGCCTTGTTCCTCGATATAGCGGCGGGCAATGCGGTCGATCTCCCAAGTAGATACCCCGGGTTCAACCGCCTCGCCGGCCAATTTCAACGCTCTTGCAGCGATTCTTCCGGCAGCTCTCATTGCCGAAAGCTCCCTGCTGGTTTTAAGCACTATCATGATTACGCCTCGATTGCGGCAAGAACTCGTTTTGTTGTACTTGCAACATCTTCGTGCCCTTCTACAACATAAAGCTTGCCCTGCTTGGAATAGTAGCCTTTCAGAGGCTCGGTTTGGTCATGATATACCTTCAAGCGCTCTTTGACTGTATCCGGGTGATCATCCTTGCGCTGAACAAGGGTGCCGCCGCATTTGCTGCATACGCCCTCGACATCCGGCTTATTGTAAACCAGGTGGTAGCTGGCGCCGCAGCTCTCGCAGACACGGCGTCCGGACATGCGCTCCACGATGACCTCATCAGGAACCTCAATATCGATTACCTTGTCGATCGCAATGCCCATTTTGTCCAGAGCCTCGGCCTGAGGAATCGTGCGCGGAAAACCGTCCAGTACAAAACCGTTGCTGCAGTCATCCTTGGCTAAACGCTCCTGGATGATGCCGATAACGACCTCATCCGGAACAAGTTTGCCCGCATCCACAAAGGATTTTGCGCGAATTCCCATTTCAGTGCCGCTTTTCAGCGCTTCACGGATAATGTTGCCCGTAGAAATTGTTGGAATATTGAAACGCTCACAGATTACTTCTGCTTGCGTACCCTTACCGGCGCCGGGAGCGCCGAGAAGTATCAGCTTCATATTCTCTCACTCCTTATCAATCAAGGAAGCCTTTGTAATGGCGCATCATCATCTGAGACTCCATCTGCTTCACGGTTTCCAGCGCGACGCCAACCAGAATCAGGATGGACGTACCGCCGATCGACATGTTGTGCATGCCGGTAAAGGCACCGAAGCCAATTGGCAGAAGAGCGATTACTGAGAGGAACAGCGCGCCGATCAGCGTGATCTTGGAAAGAATCCTCGAAATGTAATCAGATGTCGGCTTACCGGGACGGATACCCGGGATTGTACCATTGTTCTGACGAAGATTATTGGCCATCTCAATCGGATTATACTGAATTGCAACATAGAAATATGCAAACATTATAATCAACAGGAAATAAACTAACGAATACAGCAATCCGGTGGTGGAAAAAGCGTCGAAAAAGCTCTTCCAGAAGCCGGACAATACCCTTTTTCCAAGGAATAACTGAATCGTGCTAGGAATTGAGAGAATCGAGCTTGCGAAAATAATCGGCATAACGCCGGACATCCCGACCTTGATCGGAATATGACTGCTCTGGCCGCCGTACATTTTTCTGCCCACCATGCGCTTTGCATACTGGACCGGAATACGGCGTTCCGCATCGTTCATAAAAACGATGACCCAGATAACGACCAGGAAAAGAATAACAAACAGCGGTACAAAGAAGTAGTACTTGCCGTAAGAACTGGCATCCTGATTGGCAGCCTGCAGATACTGCCCCAACAGATTAATCGTATGCGGCATTCTTGCCACGATACCGGAGAACAGAAGTATGGAAATACCGTTGCCAATACCATGCTGGTTGATCTGCTCGCCCAGCCACATCATCAATGCGGTACCGGCGGTAAACACCATGATAATGACAAATGCTGCAAAAACTTCCTCCCAGCCCTTTGTGTACTTCGTAAT
>JAAYWU010000343.1 GCA_012516295.1 Clostridiales bacterium
CCTTCGGGCCGTCCGGCAGGCAGGAGCGCTTGAACTGCTGCGCGAAAAAGCGGCGGTAGAAAATCGTCATCCATTTTTTGATGGTCGCGTCGTCGTATGTTCCCGCAAAAGCGCTCTGTGCCATATGGAAAATCTTTGTCGGCGTAAAGCCGAAACGAAGCATGTAATACAGGAAAAAGTCGTGCAGTTCATACGGGCCTACAATATTTTCCGTTTTCTGCGCAATCATTCCGTCCACCGGGGGCAGAAGCTCGGGGCTGACCGGCGTGTCAAGAACATCCTTGAGCAAATCGCAAAGCTCCCCGCCGGCCGTTACGGCGGCATGGTGCACCAGATGGCGCACCAGCGTTTTCGGAATCGAACCGTTTACACCGTACATCGACATATGGTCGCCGTTAAAGGTTGCCCAGCCGAGCGCAAGCTCGGAAAGGTCGCCGGTGCCGATTACAAGCCCGCCGTACTGGTTGGAAAGATCCATTAAAATCTGCGTGCGTTCGCGCGCCTGGGAATTTTCATATGTTACATCGTGGATTTCGGGGTCATGCCCGATATCCTTAAAGTGCTGGGTAACGGAATCCCCGATCGGGACTTCCTTCAAGGTCACGCCCAAAAGCTCGGAAAGGCGCTGGGCGTTGCTCTTTGTGCGGCCGGTTGTGCCGAAGCCCGGCATGGTAACCGCCACAATGCCTTTGCGGTCAAGGTGCAGAAGATCGAACGCGCGCACCGTAACAAGCAGCGCAAGTGTGGAATCCAGCCCGCCGGAAACGCCGATGACCGCGCACTTCAATCCCGTGTGCTTCAGCCTTGTTTTTAAGCCGTTCGCCTGCATATTCAAAATCATTTCGCAGCGCTCGCTCAAATCCTTCGCATCGGCGGGTACAAAGGGGAGGGGAGGGAATTTGCGCTCAATCTGAATAGATGGAATCTCCATAGCAAACCGGATTTCATGAGCCTGTCCGGCATTTTTCCAGGAGGTTGTGCGCAGGCGTTCCTGCACCATGCGCTGTAAATCCACGTCGGCAACGGTCAAACCCGTTGTGAAAGGCGCCGCTTCCGCCAGGAGCGTTCCGTTCTCGGCAATAATATCATGGCCGGCGAACACAAAATCGGTCGAGGATTCGCCCTCGCCCGCGTCGGCATACACATAAGCCGCCAAAAGCCGGGCGGACTGCCCCATTACAAGGCTCCGGCGGTACTGCGCCTTGCCGATCACCTCGTCGCTCGCCGACGGGTTCAGCAAAAGGGTCGCGCCGCACTGCGCCAGCCGCGAGGACGGCGGGTCGGGAATCCACAAATCCTCGCAGATTTCCACTCCCGCAACCAACTCCGGCATATTGTCGCAACGAAAAATCAGGCTGTTCCCCAGCGGGACGGTTTCCCCACAGAAACGGATTTCCTGATATTCGGGAGCGGGCGTAAAATGCCGCGCCTCGTAAAATTCGCTGTAATTGGGTATGCTGGATTTCGCCGCAAGCCCCAAAAGCTTCCCGCGGCAAATCACCGCGGCGGCATTGTATAAATCCGCGCCGTACGGAACCGGCAGGCCGATAACGGCAAGCAGGTCCATGTCCCGGCTCTGTTCCAAAATCTCCGAAAGCGCCGTTTCCGCCGCCGAAATCAGCGTGCGGTCGCGGAATAAATCGCCGCAGGTATAACCCGTCAGGCATAGCTCCGGAAAGACCACCGCGCCCACGCCCCTTTTGACGCATTGACGCATCAGGTCAAGAATTGCGTATTGATTACTCTGACAGTCGGCAACCCGAATAGCCGGCGTCGCCGCGGCCACCCGGAAAAATCCGTCGTTCATATATGTCGGCATCCTTGAAGGATGCCTTCCCCCTCCCGTTTATTTGGTTTCAATTCGGTGTTCATCGCCCATACCGGCGTTTCAGCCCTCCGGCTTCATGGCGCTCAGCCGGAAGCCCGGATGCCGTTTCTGCGCCTTGTGTTCCAGAAGAGCGAAATACGAACCGACGATAATACACGAATAATACGTGATAAACCGCCAAAGCAGCATGGCCTGACGAATCACATTCGGTTGAAAAAAGATCTGGAACAGCATAAGGAAGCTGCCTTCCGCCGCGCCGGCCGCGCCGGGAAGCGGCGTATACGCGGAAATCATGGTGACAAAGCTCTGCGCCGCGATCATATCCACAAACGGCGCCCCCGGATTATGAAACGCCTTGTAAATAAAAAAAGGCACAGCAAAGACGGCTGTAAGCTCCGTTACGGTGTAACCGTAAATCCGCGCTTTCATCAGCCGGTCTCCCTGCATAAGCTTATTATTTTTCAGATAGAACGCCAGTTGATTCTTTACCTTTTCCCCGGTTTCCTCCGGATTTTTTACGATATGGAGCTTCGTCAGCAGCTTTACGCCGCCTTCAATTAATTTCGTCGTAAAACGCGGGCTGTGCGCAAACAAAAACAGCAGCACAACCACCGCGGACTGATAAAAGAAACCGACAACTGCCAGCGCCATAAAGCCCTTCATCCGGCTTCGGAAAAAGGAATATCTTATTAGAATAACAAACAGAGAATATCCCGCAATCGCGGTTTGGTAAACCAGGTATTCCCGCACAAGGGCGGAAAGAGCGATCCCGGTGGACACCCCCTGCCTTGTCAAGGTTAAAAACTGCATCGGCTGGCCCGCAACCGCGAAGGGCGTAATTGAATTGAAGTACTGTCCCACCATGGTAACCTTGAAAGCATGGTGGAATGCATAATCCGCATCATACGCCGCGCAAATCAGGCATCTTGTAACAAGACTGTCCATCAGCCAGGAAAGCACAACGCATCCCGCGCCCAGGGACAGCCAGAAAAAATTCAGGCCATGAAGGCTGTTGAGGAGAATCATCAGGTTATGATCCGAAATACAAAAATAAGCAAGCAATCCAAGGGTAAGTGCAAACAGCACAATATGAATCATCTTTGATTTCCTGCTTTTCTGTTCGTTCATAAGCCCTATCTCCTATGCGCCTAACGGGTCGAGTAATCCTTTTCAAGCTTTTCAGGCGCATTCACTACGTCGGGCAGCTCGCTGAACATGGTCGTCGGGCTGAACTCATCCGCAGAATAGTGTTTAATTGCGCGCGACACGCGCTTCATATTTGTCATGCACCCTCGCATACATTTTTTCTCATTATGCAGCTTTAATAC
>JAAYWU010000344.1 GCA_012516295.1 Clostridiales bacterium
ACGGTGCGATTACCACCTTGGTTTATGACGCGGTTGAAAACAACAGCTTGGATACCTTTGACGCGAACATCAGTCAGATGGCAATCGAAAAAATACAGCTCATCAATCAGGAAAAGAACCCCGTTATGAAAAAAGCTTTGCTGAACTCAGCCTGTTCACTTGTTGATACGGCAGTAACCCGCGCAGAACAACTCCGCACGCAAGCAGCGGTGAATTATGCAAAAAAGGCGGTTGCAAGCCTGTCACCTCTGTGCGACGCGCAGACGATTCGCGCTTTTAACCAAAGGCTTGGTGCCGTAAGCAAATAGCATTTCTACGAAAAAGGAGCATCTTTCGATGCTCCTTCTTTGCTCACCGGAAATAGAATCCCGCGTACACAATGAATTATAAATTTTCTTCGCAAAACGCTTTCAGTTTGGCGCAATCCGCTTCCTCGTCCGGGCCTTCAATTTGGAAGGTAATTTCATCCTGAACGGCAACGCCAAGCGCCATAACAGAAAAAAGCCGTTTCGCGTCCGCGGATTTTTCGCCCTTTAATATCCGGATATCCGAGCTGCAGGCTTTGGCGCACTGCGTCAGAAGGCCTGCCGGGCGGGCGTGAAGCCCGTTTTCATCTTTCACGGTATAGATAAACTGCTGCATAAAAATCTCCTGTCTAAAAACTTCTTTCCCCTGCGGGTGTCTCATCAAAGCTTTTGATTGCTCTTTAGATTTCTTTTTCGATCTTTTCGCTGTCTTGTCCGCAGGCGGTCACGTTCACAAAATCTCCGCATTCTGCTTCCAATGCCATTACTGCGAAAATATTTTTTGCGTTACAGCGTTCATGTCCCTTTTCCAAAAACACTTCTCCGGGGTACGCTTGTGCAATACTGGTGACCAGGCCCGCCGGCCTTGCATGCAAGCCGTTTCGATCTGTAATCTTAACCCGTATCATTCCGTTCCCCTCCCAGCTTTTTTATTCCTGAAGATCGAGAAATAGAATCGTATCACCCTACTTTAGTTTCACTTTCATGATGATGCCGGAAGAATCGGTTGTTCCTTTTGCAATTTTCAAGGATGACACCTTTTCCATGTTCGTAATCACAATCGGGGTTATGATTTCTTTTTTCTGCTCACGCAGATAGGATAAATCCACTTCCATAACGGGCTCCCCCATTTTCACAGGCATGCCTTCCTCTTTCAGCCTTTTAAAACCGGTCCCCTTCAGTTTGACGGTATCCAAACCGATATGGACCAATATTTCAAGGCCGTCGTCACTCAGGATGCAAAAAGCATGATTGGTATCGATAATCTGAACAATTTTTCCGTTGCAAGGCGAACAAATCCGATTTCCCTGCGGAATGACGGCACAGCCGTCCCCAAGTGTTCTGCCCGAAAAAACCGGGTCATTCACTTCATTAAGGTCCACGACTTTCCCGTTTACCGGCGACCCGATCAGAATTTGTTTATTGAATAAATGTAACATTGCGATATCCTCCAGTATTGTCAACCCAACGTAATGGGATCGTTGGTAAATTCAACAAGCCGCCCGGCTGTTTTCGCAGCGCATTAGAAACGACTGAAATCAAAAACGAACGGGGGATTTCAGCGTGGGTTTGACCCACGCTGAAAAGGCTCCCGTGCATGCAGAAACTGCTCTTATGCGTCTATGCCTAAAATGTCCACAATATAATTTTTTAAGATAACCGCTTTTGTACCGAACACGGCCTGAATGCCGTCCCCGATTACCAAAACATCGGTTGCGCCAAGCTCTTTCAGCTTTTCCTTGTCCACTTTTTCAACGTCTTTTACGGACACGCGCAGGCGGGTAATGCAGGCGTCCACGTCTTCCATATTTTCTCTTCCGCCGAATGCCGCGATTACATCCATTGCTTTATCCTGAATCGAGGTCTTTGTGGAAGCGACCGCATTGGAAACGGATACCGAAGCGGCTCCTTCTTCCTCATCGGAACGACCGGGCGTCATAATATTGAACTTCGTGATAAAGAAGCGGAAGGTGAAGTAATACAGCAGCGCCCAGAAGATACCCACGATTACGACCGACACCCAGTTTGTCCTTCCGTTCCCCTGCAAAATTCCAAACAGGGTAAAATCAATAAAGCCGCCGGAGAATGTGTTGCCGATACGGACATTGAGCAAGTCGGCAACCAGGAAGGAAAGGCCGTCCAGGAAAGAATGGAACACATAGAGCAGCACGCTTACTAACAGGAACATGTATTCAAACGGCGCCGTAATTCCGGTAATAAAGGAAGTCAACGCAACGCCGAGGAACAGCCCGCCGTACTTCTTCCTTCTTTCCTTTGGAACGCAGTGGTACATTGCAAGGCAGGAAGCCGGCAAGCCGAACATCATCGTGTCGAAACGGCCGGCAAAGAAACGGGTCCCGTGGGTAAACAGGCCCACATGGGTGGGGTCCGCAAGCTGTGCGAAGAAAATCTTCTGCGCACCCGCAATGGTTTGTCCCGCGACCACTTCCGTGCCGCCCAGCTGCGTATACCAGAACATCGGGTAAATCATATGATGCAAACCGACCGCGCCGCAAAGCCGCATTAAAAAGCCGTAAAGGAATGTTCCGAAAACGCCCATGGAAGCGATTCCCTGCCCTGCGTTTGTAAGCAGGTTCTGAATCGGCGGCCAGATTGCGTAAAACAGCATCCCGATAAAAATCGCCGCGAAGGAGGTAATGATCGGCACAAACCTGGAACCGCCGAAAAAGCCCAGAACAGCCGGCAGTTCAATATTGTGATATTTATTGTGCAGCATAACGGCAACTGCCCCTACGACCAGCGCGCCGATTACGCCGGTGTCGATCGCGTTGCCCTCCGGGTTCAGGATCGTCAGCATAACCGATATGGTTGCCGTCATAACCAGATAGCCCACAAGGCCGGCCAAAGCCGCCGTGCCCTTGTCGCTTTTCGCAAGGCCGATGCAAAGGCCAATACACAACAGCAGCGCCAGATTGCCGAATATAGCGCTTCCCGCGCTGTTCATAATTTGAAAGATTGCCTGCGCAACGGGATTGTTCAAAAACGGATACGCCGCGATGGTTGCAGGGTTGCTGAAAGCGCTTCCTATACCAAGAAGCAGGCCCGCCGCCGGTAAAATAGCAATCGGCAGCATAAAGGATTTTCCGATTTTCTGCAATTGTTTAAACATGAAATACGCCTCCCTTATCGATTCAATACTTCGGTAAACTTTGCCGTAATATTTTGCGGACGGGTAATCGCTCCGCCGACTACCGCGGAATAAGCCCCGGCTTCAAACACAGCCTTTAAATCCTGGGGCGTATTGATTTTCCCCTCCGCGATGAGCGGAACATGCAAAACAGAGCTTAATTTCCGGATAAGCTCCAGATTCGGTCCCGGCAGATTTTCCGAATAGGGCGTATAGCCGCATAGTGTGGTGGATACACAGTCGAAGCCCAGTTTTTCCGCATGCAAAACTTCTTCATAGGTAGAGCAGTCCGCCATTGCAAGCCTGCCGTTGTCGTGAATGAGCTTCAGAAGGTCCTCTATTTTCTCCCCGTTCGGCCTGTCGCGCAGCGTAGCGTCCAGCGCAATCATTTCGCTGCCGGTTGCGAGAAGTTCTTCCACTTCTTTTCTTGTCGGCGTAATATAAATTTCAGAATCCTTGTAATTCCTCTTCACAATGCCGATTACCGGAAGCCCGGTTACTTTGATAATCTCGTCAATGTCCTCTTTGCTTTGCGCCCGTATTCCCGCGGCGCCGCCCTGCTTTGCCGCGAGCGCCATCCTGCCCATAATAAACGAGCTGTGAAGCGGCTCGTCCTCAAGCGCCTGGCAGGATACGATTAGTTTTCCTTTGACTTTCTCAAGCATATTAGCCCTCCTTTATTTTATTAAGTTCCCCTTTAATTCCCCGATAGCCGCTCACTTCTTTCTGTATGGATTGGAATAAAAAAGGCATAAACCCATACATTTCTGTAAAGTTTATGCCTGATTCAACAGTAACATAAAAGGTAATTCAGTTTTCATTGCCCGGTGTGGTTCTGCATATACGGTCTATGTGAATGGCCAGATAGCCCAGCTCACCCTCCGGAAGGGTAAAGCCGGCTTCCTCTTTTACAAG
>JAAYWU010000345.1 GCA_012516295.1 Clostridiales bacterium
GAACATATGGACGGTACGGTATGCGCGGTTATGGACGCACGTTGCGGGCAGGTTTACAACGCGGTTTTCAGCGCACAGGGCGGAAGCCTGGAAAGAATTACAGAAGACCGGGCGATATCCATTCTGGATTTAGCGGAGGAATGTAAAAAATACGCAAAACCGCTGATGCTTGTTGGAGACGGCGCAAAATTGTGTTATAATAATGAACGGTTTCAAAGCCTTCATGCGCTTTTGCCGCCCGAGCCGCTGCTGTATCAGCGCGCCTGCGGCGTTGCGAAAGCTGCGTGCAAAGTATATGAGCAGGGCGGAGCAGTGTCTTCGGCGGCTCTGATGCCGGTTTATCTACGCCCGCCGCAAGCGGAGCGCGAACTTAAAAAACGTATAGAAGGAGAAAACAAATGATAGCTTTAGGAGCAGATCATGGCGGATTGCAGTTAAAAGAAGCGATCAAAAAGTATTTGGAAAACGAAAACATTGAATACAAAGATTTCGGAACATTTGACGAAGCTTCCGTTGACTATGCGCCGATTGCGGCGAAGGTTGCACATTGTATTATAAACGGAGAAGCGGAACGCGGGATCCTTTGCTGCGGGACAGGCATTGGCATGAGCATTGCCGCCAATAAGGTGAAGGGAATCCGCGCCTCTGTTTGCTCCGACGCATACTGCACGGAAATGACGCGTCGTCACAACAACGCGAATATCCTCTGCTTGGGCGGAAGGGTTATTGACGAAGCAAAAGCAGTTGAGCTTGCAAGGATTTTCCTGCAGACTGAGTTTGAAGGCGGCCGCCATCAGCGTCGTCTCGACGAAATCGCAGCGATCGAGCGCGGCGAGCTGTAATTTTAAATTTGGAGGCTGTCAAATATGAATAAACAGGTATTTATTATGGATCATCCCCTCATTCAGCATAAGCTTACGTTTTTGCGTGATAAAAATACGGGCTCAAAGGAATTCCGTGAGCTGGTAGGCGAAATCGCAATGCTGATGTGTTATGAGGCCACAAGGGATTTGCCCTTGGAGGAAACGACGATCGAAACACCGATCAGCAAAACAAAAACGAAGGTTATCGCGGGCAGAAAGCTCGCGTTTGTTCCGATTTTAAGGGCTGGTCTCGGTATGGTGGACGGCGTGCTCCGCATGGTGCCCGCCGCAAAGGTTGGCCATATCGGCCTTTACCGCGATCACGAAACCTTGCAGCCGGTTGAATATTACAGCAAGCTTCCGATGGATATTAACGAGCGCGAAGTGATCGTGCTGGATCCGATGCTTGCAACCGGCGGTTCGGGAATTGACGCTGTGACAATCATTAAGCGCAGCAACCCGAAGAGCATCCGCTTTATGTGCATTATTGCAGCGCCGGAAGGGGTTAAAGCCTTTACCGCTGCCCATCCGGATGTAGAGCTTTACTGCGCTGCCGTAGACGATCATCTGAACGAAAACGGCTATATCGTTCCGGGCCTCGGCGATGCCGGCGACCGTATTTTCGGAACACTTTAATTAGGAATTCAATTGGGGCGGCTTTGGCCGTCCCTTTTGTCATTTGGAGGTTGGATTGGAACTGGAAGAAATGAGCCGATTTTTTACGGCGCGTGTTGACGAACACGATGAACATATGCTGGGCGAAGTGGAAGGATGTAAGGAGGGGGATGCAAAAATGGCAGCCCTACGCATGAAGTAAAAATTTGCCTGTATCAAAAGATATTTCGTTCGCGACTTCTAACGGTATGTATATTGAATGTGATTATATCGCGCCGGATGAGGAAAGCGAGAATTCAGGTTTTCAGGAAAACAGACGGATTCGCGAAGAACTTGGAATCCCTCAGGATGCTTTTTATCATTTTGATACGCCCTGCACAGCGGAAAATCAGATTCGTTTGCTGACACAGGCCGGTTTTCACAGCGTAGAAAAAGTATGGCAGAAAGGGAACACAGCCATATTTGTTGCCTATAAATAGATAATTTTTAGATAGGGGCTTGAAAAGAGCCCGATATTCCGTTAAGATAGGATTCGCAAAGACAAAAACACAGTTCTGGTTGGTA
>JAAYWU010000031.1 GCA_012516295.1 Clostridiales bacterium
CTCTGAAAATGCGGCATAGCGCGCTTTTTTATCGCGAACCGGAGGCTCCAGCGGCGGCATGACTCCGAAATTTGCTCCCATCGGCGGAAAATCCGCCTCGCCGCCGTTTGCAACGTAATGGCTCAGCGAACCGATCATCGTCGTTTGCGGCAGAGTCAGTGTGTTTTGCCCCTTCAACCGCCGAACCGCGTTGATTCCGGCCATAATGCCGGAGGAAGCCGATTCCATATACCCTTCCACACCGGTAATCTGACCGGCGAAAAACAGGTTCGGGTTGGCGCGCAGGCTGTAATCGGATTTAAGAATCTTCGGCGAATCAAGGAAAGTGTTTCGGTGCATAACGCCGTACCGGGTAAATTCAGCGTTTTCCAACCCCGGTATCATTCCGAAGACCCGCTTTTGTTCTCCAAATTTCAGATTGGTCTGAAAACCCACTAAATTATAAAGCGTGCCGTTTTTGTCTTCGCGCCGTAACTGCACAACCGCCCACGGGCGGTGCCCGGTTCTGGGATCCCGCAGCCCGACCGGTTTCAGCGGACCAAACCGAAGGGTATCCGGCCCGCGGCCCGCCATAACCTCCACCGGCATACATCCCTCGTAAACCTTTGGATCGGCTGCGTCAAATTCGTGAAGGGGAGCGCGTTCAGCGGAAATCAGCGCGTTATAGAAACGCTCATACTCTTCCTTGTTCATCGGACAGTTCAGATAAGCGTCGTCCTCGCCCTTTCCGTAGCGGGAAGCAGCAAAAATTTTGTCCATTGCAAGGCTTTCCGCAGTTACAATCGGCGCGGCCGCGTCGAAAAAGCTGAGGCTTCCACCGCAGAGGGAAGCTATTTTTTCGGCAAGCGCATCGGCGGTTAAAGGCCCCGTTGCAATAACAACAATGCCATCCTTCGGAATATCCTGAATTTCTTCATGATGAATATGAATCCGCGGATGTTCCGTAATCTTTTTGGTAACCGCTTCGGAAAAGGCATTGCGGTCAACCGCAAGCGCTCCGCCCGCCGGCACGCGGCAGGAATCCGCGCAGGACATAAGCAGGGAACCCAAGCGGCGCATTTCTTCTTTTAAAAGGCCAGCCGCGCTTTCCACACGTTCGGCCTTTAATGAATTCGAGCAGATCAGTTCGGCGAAATTCGGGCTGTGATGCGCCGGCGAGTACTTTTTGGGCTTCATTTCGTAAAGCTCGGTTTCCACACCGGCCTGTGCGATCTGCCACGCGGCTTCACAACCGGCAAGACCGGCTCCGATCACTTTGATACTCATTCTTCCTCCGTCTTTTCATAGCCGCAATCCGGCGTAATGCAGTAGAGCTTCGGATGCTTTCCCTTTTTCTTCAAAAGGGTTTTGCCGCAGCGCGGGCATTTTTCCTTACTTGGCTCATCCCAGGATACAAAATCGCAGTTCGGATATTCCGAACAACCGTAAAAAGTACGGCCTTTTTTGGTTTTTTTCACAATGACCCTGCCGCCGCATTTTGGGCATTCCGCACCGGTCTCCTGCACCAGCTTTTTCACGTTTTTGCATTCCGGATACCCGGGACATGCAATAAATTTGCCGTACCGCCC
>JAAYWU010000346.1 GCA_012516295.1 Clostridiales bacterium
AGAAGGCGGATACGCTGTCGGCGCTTTCAACGCGGAAAATGCCGAAATGGTCTGGGCCATCGTCAACGCAGCGGAGGAACTGAAAGCTCCCGTCATTATTCAGACGACATCCTCAACCTTAAAATATTTCTCACCCGCCTATTTTGCAGCCCTTGCAAAGGCGGCCGCTGAATCCGTCAGTGTGCCGGTAGCCATTCATCTTGACCACGGCGCGAGCTTTGAACTGGCAAAACAGTGCATTGACAGCGGCTATACCTCCGTCATGATCGACGGTTCCGCCCTGCCCTATGAAGAAAATATCCGCGTTACCCAGAAGGTACGCGATTACGCCGACAATTTCGGTATCCCGGTCGAATCCGAGCTGGGAAAAGTCGGCGGCAAGGAAGACGACACCGAAAGCGACGGGAACCAGTACACCGACCCCGACCAGGCGGCGGATTTTGCAAACCGCACCGGGATTTCCTCCTTGGCTGTGGCCATCGGTACCGCGCACGGCATCTACGCCAAAAAGCCGGTGCTGGACTTTAACCGCGCTACGCTGATTAAGAAGGTTGTCTCCATCCCGCTGGTCCTGCACGGCGCTTCCGGACTTTCCGATGAAGCGCTGCGCGAAGGCGTGGAGAAGGGCATGTCCAAAATCAACTTTGCCACCGAACTGCGCATTGCGTTTACGGACGCCATCAAAGCGCATATGGCGGAGCACCCGAACGAGTTTGACCCCAAAAAATACCTGGGTCCCGCCCGCATTGCCGTAAAGGAACTGGTAAAAGCCAAAATTCAGGTTTGCGGCAGCGCCGGCAAAGCTTAACCCTCTGCCCACCTCACAGGGGAAGGCGCGCGCAGCGCGTTAAAGAACCGAAAGGGCTTGTCGTCTGTGTAAAGCAGGCGGCAAGCCCTTCCGTTTTGCTTTGATACGGCAGATGCAGATATTGAATAATTCCGAGAATCTACAATTTCGGCCTTAAATTTCGTCAACCACTTGTATTCGGTAAGTTACCGGAAAAATATATTACTGTGCCATTTTGCGGACAGCTGCCTGCCCGCTGTCGGTCTGTTTTGTTAAACAACGGTCATGAGCATTTTCAGCCCGCCGATATCGATTGTTACGCCGCCCTTCGCGATCGCCTTCACCGGATAAAGCCAGCCTTTTTTGCCGTTGGCATTGTAATAGGTGGCTTTCCCCACAACCGCGATTGCCGAGTTATACGACATTTGCTTGGGCGGAACCTGCGCGTCGGTAATTGCCAGCACCTTATAGGTACCGCCGACCGGTGTTTTTACCGTAGTCGTATCAAGCCTTAAGCCGTTTATCGTACCGGAATCCGAAGTCCCTGTGGACGTAATGAGACAAACCGCCGGCTTCACCCCTGAAACAATATTGCCGTAGCTGTCTGTTAAATAGGCCGCCAGCGTCGCTTTATAAATGGTGGTTCCCGCTGTATCCTCCAAATACACCCGGCAGACGTTACTGCCGGAATCCTGTGAAATGGAAAACTTTGCGGAGGGGTCCAAAAGCTTCCAGCCCAGCTTATAGCCCAAAGAGGCGGCGCTCGACGGATTTGAGGCGGTCAGCGAAGCCTGCGTGCCGTTGCCAAGGCTTAAGGAAGTTGTGTTCAGCGTGACGCTTTCCCCGGATACGGACTTTAATGTAAAATAATCGTAACTGCCTTCGGTGCGGTCCAAGTACAGGTTATACCCGAAAACCGTGGCCTGCGTTTCGGTAACCGCGTTTGCTTTGGCCTTAAATACAGCCAGTCCGTTCTTTTCATTCCCGTTAAAGCCAAGGATCGGGTAACTGGACATTCCCGTATTAATGGTGAGGTTTCCGGGATTGGAAATCACCGCGCCCGGTCCCTGGAGCGTGTTTACCTCAAGAAGCGAATTGGCAACAAAGGTGGAATTTTCTTCGACAGACAGCGTATCAAATTCCACATCGCCCTTGGCGGTTACCGTACTTTGGGATTCCACCGATACATTGATTACGTTGTTTATGGAAGAAATGCTTCCCTTGAAGTTCCGGAACGTCAGCGTGCCGGAGATTTGCCCGTCAATCTTATTAAGCTTGCTGCCTGTTCCCTGCAAAAGCATACTGTCGGAAAATTCGGTTGTCCCGGAAACAGAAACCGAGCTTCCGCCGGTCGCAAAAATCTCCACTTCCTTGCCGGTTACGTCGCCGCCGACCGCAGCGCTGCCGGACAGCGTCACCGTATCGTCCACGGCTGTGACGTTGCCGGAAACCTTTCCCCCGCTCATCTTAATATCCTCGTCGGAATTCAGGGAATCCGCCGTACCGCCGGTCATGGTAATATCGCCTTCGCAGTCCACATCGTCCATGATTCCGCCCTTGATCGTCAGGCTCCGGCCGTCGCTGACGGTTACGTTGCCAATCTTGCCGCCCTTAATCACCAGATCCTCGGAGCTGTCGATATCTTCACCGGTGACATCGGTAAAGTTGCTGGAGTCCCATCTTTCACTCCAGCTTTCCTCGGGTCCCATATAGGTTTTGGAACCATGCGTGTCAATAACCTGCGTGTCGCTGTAATATGCGCGGGCCGTGACCGGGAAGGCAGTAAAAATAAGCACCGCGGAAAGAAATACAGCCGCAATTTTCTTCATAGAGGTTCCTCCTAAATTCATAGTCTTATGAAAGTCCGTTCACTAGCTCCGTTCACTAGCATTGTAAAGTTATTTTTATTATAATGGATAAATATGACAAAGCAATGAATTTTACCGGAAATAAAAAGGAAGCGATGGAAAATATCTCCCGCGGTTGCAAAATCGCACCGGCTTTGTTCCCCTTGACAGGATTTCCCGCACATTTTATAGTAATTTACAGAAATACCGGGAAACAACAGGGCTGGATCGACGGAGAATCTCCCCGCGTTCGAAAGAAATCTCTTGCAAGCAGAGCCTTGGAATGGTAAACTATAAAGATACTGGAAATGGCGGTGCAGTTATTTGGAAAAGCTAAAAAAACTTTGGCGCTTTCTCACGACACCGGAAATGATCTCCTATATCGTGTTCGGCGTGCTTACAACCGTTGTGAATATTGTAAGCTACGGTCTTCTGCGTCCGGTTATCCATTGGAACAGCCAGTGGGATGTGCTCACCGCCAATACGATCGCATGGATCCTGTCGGTTGACTTTGCGTTTATTACCAACAAACTTTATGTGTTCCAAAGCATAAGCTTTGCCGCGGGCCTGCTCATGCGCGAGCGTGCCGCCTTTGTAGGCGCGCGCCTGTTTTCGCTCGCCGTGGATTCGCTGGGCATGTACCTGATGGTCACCGCGCTGTCGTGGAACGACTGGATAGCGAAAATCATTATGAATGTGATCGTAGTCATCATCAATTACGTGCTGAGCAAATGGTTTATCTTTAAAAAATAATGGAGCGCAGCCAGCGCCCCTGATTATGGAGGAAAGAACATGTTGGCAACAGAAAAAACCATGGAAAAAATCGTCGGCCTTTGCAAAAACCGCGGGTTTGTATACTCGGGAAGCGAAATTTACGGCGGATTGTCAAACACATGGGACTACGGCCCGCTCGGCGTGGAGTTTAAAAATAACGTAAAACGCGCGTGGCTGAAAAAGTTCGTACAGGAAAGCCAGTACAATGTCGGGCTGGACAGCGCGATTTTAATGAATCCCCAGGTTTGGGTTGCTTCCGGCCATGTTGGCGGCTTTTCCGACCCGCTGATGGACTGCCGCGACTGCAAAACCCGCCACCGCGCGGATAAGCTGATTGAAGACGCCGGCGGCGACCCGAACGGCATGACCTTCGAGCAAATGGCGGCATACATTCAAGAGCATAACATCAAATGCCCGGAATGCGGCTCCGCGAATTTTACCGATATCCGCAAATTCAACCTGATGTTCAAAACCTTTCAGGGCGTAACGGAGGACGCGAAAAACGAGCTTTACCTGCGCCCGGAAACCGCGCAGGGCATCTTCGTGAACTTTGCCAATATCCAGCGCACGACCCGCCGCAAGCTTCCGTTCGGCGTTGCACAGATTGGCAAGAGCTTCCGCAACGAAATTACGCCGGGCAACTTTACCTTCCGTACACGTGAATTCGAGCAGATGGAGCTGGAATTTTTCTGCAAGCCGGACACCGACCTCGACTGGTTCTATTACTGGAAGGATTATTGCAAAAAATGGCTTCTGAGCCTCGGCATGAAGGAAGAAAATATCCGCATGCGTGACCACGAGAAGGAGGAACTGTCCTTCTATTCCAAAGCGACCACCGACATCGAATTCCTGTTCCCGTTCGGCTGGGGCGAGCTTTGGGGCATTGCCGACCGCACCAAGTACGATTTGACACAGCATCAGGAGCATTCCGGCAAAAGCCTGGAATACTTTGATCCTGAAACAAACGAGCGCTATATTCCTTATGTTGTGGAGCCCTCGCTCGGCGCGGACCGCGTTGCGCTGGCGTTCCTCTGCGACGCGTACGATGAGGAACAGATTGACGAAAAGGATACCCGCGTCGTCCTCCGCCTGCACCCGGCGCTTGCTCCTTACAAGGCCGCTGTTCTCCCGCTTTCCAAGAAGCTCAACGGCAAGGCGCAGGAGATTTACGCAAGGCTTACCAAGAAATTCATGGTCGATTACGACGATTCCGGTTCCATCGGCAAGCGCTACCGCCGCCAGGACGAAATCGGCACGCCGTTCTGCATTACGTACGATTTCCAGAGCGAAGAAGACGGCTGCGTAACCGTCCGCGACCGCGACACCATGCAGCAGGAGCGTATCGCGATCGATGAACTCGCCGCTTATATCGAACAAAAAATTGAATTCTAAGGATTAAATTTTAAAAGCCTCCCGTTTAACGGGAGGCTTTTTTACTTATGCTTTCTTTTCCGGTTCTTCCTTTTCTTCATCAGAGAGACTCTTCGTCAAAAGCGGCGCCACAGGTTCGTCTTTCTTTTTCGCCGGTTTCCTCTTTTTGCGGATAAGAAAAACTACGGCAATGGCAATCAGAACAAGGGGCAGCAAAATGGGGGAACCGCCGATCAGCAACACCAGAACGCCTTCGCCGAATCCGCCGAGCGCGCGAAGCGAGTCCTTAAACTGCTTTTGGATTTTATCCCAGACGCTCACCGGCGTTTTCTCCATCTCCGTCGGCTTGACAACCTCGTTCAACTGGATATTGACCGTACTGTAATCGATCAGCGAGTCATACTTGCGGAGCGTGCCGGTTAACTCTTCAATCTGGTAATTCACATCGGCAAGCGCCTTTTCCAGCGCAACCACATCGGCAAGCGAACCGGACTTTTGCATCAGCGCGAGAAGCCGTTCCTGCTGGGTACGAAGGCTTTTCAACCGAGCTTCCGTATCATAGTATTTTTCGCTTATATTCTCGCTGGAAGAGGAGAAATTCAGGATATTGCCGATGGAACCCGCGCTGTTTTTAAACGAAACGAGCTTTTCCTGCGGTATCCGGAGAACATAATTGGCGCTGCGCAGGTCCTTCTGCACAAGACTGTTCCCGAATACGCTGGAATCCTGCACATAGCCGCCCATTTTATCGCACAGGCTTTGAATTTTCTTTATGGATTCGTCGAATTCCAGGGTTTCAATCTGATAGGACAACTGCTCGATAATTTTCTCCTTGCCGGCAGCTTTCGTTGCCGGAGAGGCG
>JAAYWU010000347.1 GCA_012516295.1 Clostridiales bacterium
GTTGAAAAGACCCTGCGGCATATGTACCGCGGCGGCATTTTCGACCATATCGGCTACGGCTTTTCGCGCTATTCAACGGATGAAAAGTGGCTGGTTCCCCATTTTGAAAAAATGCTGTATGACAATGCCTTGCTGACGATGGCCTATCTTGAAACGTACCAGATTACCGGAATCGGCTTTTATAAAATGGTTGCCGTGAAAGTCATGGATTATGTCTTACGCGAAATGACCGACATCGGCGGAGGGTTCTATTCCGCGCAGGACGCGGACAGCGAAGGGGTAGAAGGGAAATACTATGTCTTTACCCCCGGGGAGGTTCTTGCGCTTTTGGGGGAAGAAGACGGGCAAGCGTTTAACCGGACGTTCCATATCACCGAAGAAGGGAATTTCGAAGGAAAAAGCATTCCGAATTTGCTTGGTCAGGAAGATGATCAGGCAGAGGAAAGAATCGCGAGCCTGCTTCCGCGCGTTTATCAGTACCGAAAGGAACGCACCGAACTGCGTGTAGACGACAAGATCCTTACCTCTTGGAACGCGCTGATGATTGCCGCTTTTGCAAAAGCCTACCGTATTTTGGGTGATTCGCAGTATCTGGACGCGGCGGAAAAGGCCATGCGCTTTTTAACGGACCATCTGATGGATGAGGACGGCAATCTGCTGGTCCGCTGGCGGGACGGCGAAGCCGCCGGAACCGGCGGGCTGGATGATTATGCTTTTTCCGTCTGGGCGCTGCTGAACCTGTACGAAGCCACGTTTGACGTCCGTTATCTTAAGCTCGCCGTAGACCTGAATCAGAAGATGACGGACCGCTTTTACGACCAAAAAAACGGCGGATTTTTCCTTTCCGCCAACGAAGCCGAGCCGCTGATTCACCGCCCGAAGGAAACCTACGACGGCGCGATTCCTTCCGGGAATTCCGTTGCCGGGGCCGGGCTGTTGAAGCTGTTTGCGCTCACGGGCGACACAAAACTGCGGGAAGCGGCGGAAGAACAGCTCCAGTTTTTAGCCGCCGCCGCACAGGATTACCCCGCCGGATACTGTTTCGCCCTGCTTGCGATGATGTCTGCGCTGTATCCTTCGAAAGAGATTGTCTGCGTTATGCGGGACAAAGCGGAAATGGAGCCGCTGAAAGCCCTGCTCCGTAAAAAATTCCTGTTTAACACCGCTATACTCGTGAAGAATGCCGAAAATGCGGAGCAGCTTGAACAGGTTGCGCCGTTTACGAAGGCATACGCGCCGGATAAAGAAAAAAGCGCATACTTTGTTTGTGAAAACAATGTATGCGCTCCTCCCGTCTATACGCTTGAGGAATTGGAAAAATTACTCTGACACAGCGGCCTTCACGGCGTCTTCGCATGTCCGCATGGCCAGGATGGTCTGTTCAATCAGCTCGTCCAGCTCCCAGCCGAGCATTTCCGCACCGTTTCGGATGACGTCCCGGGAACATCCGGCGGCAAAGCTCAGGGTTTTGAATTTTTTCTTAACGGATTTTAATTCCAGGTCCTGCACGCTTTTCGATGGGCGCATCAGGGCAACGGCGCCGATCAGCCCGGTCAGCTCGTCCACGGCGTAAAGCACCTTTTCCATGGTGTGCTCCGGCTTGATGTCCACCGTCAGGTTATACCCGTGGCTTGCCGTCGCGTGGATGATATCCTCGCTGATTCCGTTTTCCCGCATGATTTCCTGCCCGCGGATGCAATGTTCTTCCGGGTAACGCTCGAAGTCCAGATCGTGGAGCAGGCCCACAATCCCCCAGAACTCCTGCTCCTCCTGAAAGCCGAGTTTGTCCGCAAAGTACCGCATGGTACCTTCCACGGTCAGGGCGTGCTTCAAATGGAACGGGTTCTGATTATATTTTGTGAGCAGTTCCCAGGCCTGCTCTCGGGTTATATTCAGATTCATGTAAATCCTTCCCTTTCCTTTTTGCTGGATTTTTTATTATCATACTGTGGCAGAGGGGAAAAGTCAATAGATTACTATCATGATAGGAAAAGTAGTCTATTTTCAGAAGAACTATTGTAAACTCCGTCCCGTTACGCTATAATTTAGAACGAAATGAACGGGGCTGTTGGGCGGGGTGCCGCCCATGCTGCGCATACGGGTGGGAATTTTATGCTAAACGAATTTTCAAGGGCGGAGCTCCTGTTTGGAGCGGCCGCCATGCAAAAGCTTCACGAAGCGGCCGTTGCGGTCTTTGGGATCGGCGGGGTCGGTTCTTATACGGTGGAGGCGCTGGCGCGCGGCGGAGTCGGGCGCCTTGCGCTGATTGACGACGATAAGGTTTGCCTTACGAATATTAACCGCCAGTTGATTGCAACAAGAAAAACAATTGGAAAGCCAAAGGTCGAGGTAATGCGCGACCGTATTCTGGATATTAATCCGAATGCGCAGGTCGAAATTTACCCGATGTTTTATACGGCTGAAACCGCAGACGAGTTGTACTTGTCCGGTTTTTCCTATATTGTGTACGCCATTGATACGATTTCTTCCAAGCTGGTGCTGATTGAAA
>JAAYWU010000032.1 GCA_012516295.1 Clostridiales bacterium
CCGCTTCGTCCAAAGCACGGATCTGTTCCCGGTAAATATCGTAAATGTCGTCAAAATCCGCATCCCCGAACGGCGGCACGAACAGACCGGTAGGGCATAAATCCCCGCCAACCAGCACACCGGCCGGTTTTGCGATGCTTAACGAGAGCTCGGCCAGCTTTTTGTTCAGTTCAACCGTTTCGTTTTCCAATCCGTAAGCGGAAAGGCAGGCGCGGTTTGCGCCGAAGGTGGGCGCGTAAATAGCCTGCGCTCCCGCGGCGATAAAGTCGCTTTGCAGCTTTAACAGCTTCTGCGGGTTTTCCGAAATCCATTTTTCCAGACAAACGCCGCTGGGCATGCCGGCCGCGGTCAGGTTGGTGGCTGTCGCACCGTCCAGCAGCATCGGCAATTTAAAAGGGAAGCTCATTGATTTTCATTGCTCCTATCGTATAACCGTTACATGCTTTCCGGCGCCGATATTTTGAACATGGAAAGCACATTGCGGATCACAATGGACACCGCATTACATAAGTACAGCCTTGCGGCGGTCAGGCTTTCGTTTTCGCCCTTTACGCGGCAGGCATTGTAAAATTTGTGGAATAGTGTTGCCAGCGTAATAACGTAGCGCGTAATCCGGGCGGGGTCATAATCCTGCGCGGCGGCAATAATTTCGGTCGTAAAGGCGGAAAGATGGCGGATGAGCTCGATTTCTTCCGGCGCGGTCAGAAGCGCCAGCTCTTCATCGGTGCAGTCGCGCAGATGGATTCCCTCGGCAGCGAGCGTTTTGAAAATGCTGCAGATTCTGGCATGGGCATACTGCACGTAGTACACAGGGTTCTGGGAATCCTGCTGTACCGCTAGGTCAAGGTCAAAATCCATTTGGGAGGTTGCCTCGCGCATATTAAAGTAGAATCTTGCCGCGTCCACCGGAACTTCGTCCAACAAATCGGCAAGCTGGATTGCCTTTCCGGTACGCTTGCTCATACGGACCACTTCGCCGGATTTCACCAGACGGACGAGCTGGATTAAAACGATGTCCAGTTTACTTCCGTCCAGTCCGATCGCGTCCATCGCGCCCTTCATACGGGCCACGTGCCCGTGGTGGTCGGCACCCCAGACGTCGATGCAGCGGTCGAATCCGCGCTTTTGGAATTTATTACGATGATACGCGATATCCGCCGCAAAATAGGTCGGATTTCCGTTCTGGCGGACAAGAACCTCGTCTTTTTCCGCACCGAACTCTGTTGCTTTGTACCAGATGGCGCCGTCCTTTTCGTAGGTAAGCCCCTTATCCTTTAAAATCTGGATGGTTTCCGTCAGCTCGCCGCCGTTGTGCAGACGGCTTTCCAAAAACCATTCGTCGTATTCGATTCCGTATTTTTTCAGGTCGGATTTCATTTTTTCAATATTTTTCGGCAAAGCAAACTCAACCAGCGCTTTTTCACGCTCTTTTTGCTCCGCATTTACGTATTTGTCGCCGTAAATTTCCGCAAATTCAGAAGCGCGCTCTTTGATATCGTCGCCCTGGTAGCCGTCCTCCGGGAATTCCACCGCGTCTTCGCCCTTGAAAATCTGAAGATAGCGCGCGGAAAGGGAGCTGCCGAATTTTTCGATCTGGTTGCCCGCGTCGTTAACATAAAACTCACGCCATACATCGTAGCCCGCCGCGTCGAGTACGGAGGCAAGGCAGTCACCCAGCGCGCCGCCGCGGGCGTTTCCCATGTGCATGGGGCCGGTCGGGTTGGCGGACACAAACTCAACCATGATCTTTTCCTTTTTGCCGTAATCGCTGCGCCCGTAATTGCTGCCGCTTACCGTAATATCCTTTAACACCTGCGTGTAAAAATTATGGCTCAGAAAGAAATTGATAAATCCCGGGCCGGCAATTTCAAATCGGTCGAAAAAAGTGCCCTCCAGCGCGATGTTGTCCGTAATCACCTGTGCAATTTTCCGCGGCGCAAGGCGAAACGCTTTGGCGGAGACCATGGCGGCGTTTGTGGCCCAGTCGCCGTGTGTGCGGTCAGCCGGAACTTCAATGGTAAACTGCGGGATTTCCGCTTCCGGTAAGCTGCCGTCGGCTTGCGCTTTCTCAATCGCGCGCTGTATGGCAGTTTTCAGATCATTGGTTGCCTGCAACACTATTTTTGACATCTTTTTGATTTGCCTCCTTGACCGTTATAAGCAGCTCGTTTGAGCTGGATAAATTTGAGTTAATATCTAAGGTATAATAGATTTCGAGCTTTCCGCCCAGATCGCCCAGATCGGATTTTACCTTGCTGGTAAAAACGCCGACCATCATATTTCCAAAGCCTGTGTCATACTGGCAGAGATGGCGTTTTCCGCATTCCAGTATCAGGCGGGTACTGTCCGCGCCTCCGCGCATCAGCGTAACCTTTTTATTGCCATCTATCTTTAAAACGGAGGTTTTGGGGGCATTGCGGTTTTCTGCATCGTATTCCTTATAAACAATGTATTTGCTGTTGCCCTTTCGGACATAGGAACCCAAGGTGGTCAGTTCAACCTCGCCGGTTTCGTTGTCTATTTTTTGCCGGCCCTTAATGGAAATAAGGTAATTTTCCAGCATTCGTTACTCCTTGCTTTCAATACGTATTTTGTTTTTTAATACAGGTCAATATCCACATGGCTGACTTCGTGCTTGATATTGCGCCCCAAAAAGATCCCCGCAATCTGCGAAAACCCTTCGACCCGGTCGCTTACAAAGAAGGAACAATCGCCTTCCTCGGCCCGGCCGCTTAACAGCCCCTTGGCTTTCAGCGTTTCCGCGCAGAACAGGGCGGTTTCGCGGCCGCTGTCGATCAGGGTTACGCCGCTTCCCAAAACGCCCGAAATAATGCTGCGGATAATGGGGTAGTGCGTGCCGCCCATGATCAGCGTGTCGACCCCCGCGTCCTTCAGGGGGGCAAGGTAGCGCTCCGCAATCAGGCGGGTTACCTCTTCGCCGTCGTCAATAAAGCCGTTTTCCACCAGCGGAACGAACAGCGGGCAATCTTTTTCGAATACCTCGATTCGGGGATCGATTGCCTGTAATTCCCTTCGGTAAGAACCGCTTCGGATTGTCGCGGTGGTTCCGATAATGCCAATCCGTTTGTTTTTGGTGACCGCCGCCGCGGCTGCCGCGGTCGGCTTCAGCACGCCGGTGAACGGCAGGCTGAGGTTATCGCCGATACCGCTTGCAACGGAGCTGACCGTTCCGCACGCGGCGATTATCATTTTTACATTTTTGGATTGCAAAAATGCCATGTCCTGTTTCGCGTATTTCATAATGGTTTCACGGCTGCGCGATCCGTAAGGGACGCGGCCGGTGTCGCCGAAATAGACGATGTTTTCTTTCGGCAAGATCCGCAAAAGCTCTTTTACGGCGGTCAGCCCGCCCAGGCCCGAATCAAAAACGCCGATCGGTCTGTTATCCATTCTTTTTTATCGCTCCAA
>JAAYWU010000348.1 GCA_012516295.1 Clostridiales bacterium
GACTTCGCTGTCCCCCCTGCGGTAAATTTTTGAAACATTCTCAATTGCAATCAACGGGTCGATATCGATCACCTCGTTTACAAATCCCAACTGTTCGCTTATAATAAAAAGAAAAAACAAAAGGGGATAAATTCCATGCTTACGGCATTTTGGAAACAATTTAAAAGCGGTACGGACATCCGTGGCGTTGCCTGCGACGGGGTTCCGGGCGAAGAAATCAACCTGACCGACGAAGTCATTGAAAAAATCGCATCGGCCTTTGTGCTCTGGCTTTCCGATACCGTAAAAAAAGATCCGTCCCATTTAACCATCGCCGTCGGGCATGATTCACGCATTTCGGCGGATCGGATTCAGGCCGCTGTCACACGCGCGCTGACGGCGGCGGGCGTGTCGGTTCTGGACTGCGGGCTTGCCTCCACACCGTCCATGTTCATGACGACGGTGGACCTTGCCTGCGACGGTTCGGTTCAGATTACGGCAAGCCATCACCCGTTCAACCGAAACGGCCTAAAATTCTTCACCCGCAACGGCGGGCTTGACGCGCCCGACATTGAGCACATCCTGCTTTCCGCTCAGAACGGGGAACAGCCCGCTTCCGGCAAGGGCGAAGTAAAAGCGGTGAATTATATGGAGCAGTACAGCGCGCACCTGCGCGAACTTATCAAGCAGGGCGTCCGCTACGCGGATTACGATCATCCGCTGAAGGGGTTCAAAATTGTGGTTGACGCGGGCAACGGCGCCGGCGGGTTTTATGCGCGCGACGTGCTCGCCCCGCTCGGCGCGGATACGACCGGAAGCCAGTTTCTGGAGCCGGACGGCCGCTTCCCGAACCATATTCCAAACCCGGAAAACGAAACAGCGATGAAATCCGTCTGCGCGGCAACCATCGCGGCGAAAGCCGACCTCGGCGTGATTTTCGACACCGACGTTGACCGCGGCGGCGCGGTGGACGCGAAAGGCGACGAAATCAACCGGACCCGCCTTGTCGCCATTGCTTCCGCAATCGCGCTGGAAGGGAACCCCGGCGGAACCGTTGTGACGGACTCCATCACTTCCAGCGGCCTGCACGATTATATTGAAAAAACGCTGGGCGGAAAGCACCGCCGCTTCAAACGGGGGTATAAAAACGTTATTAACGAAGCGGTAAGGCTGAACCGCGAAGGCGTAAACTGCCCCCTGGCAATTGAAACCTCCGGCCACGCCGCCCTGCGCGAAAATTATTTTCTCGATGACGGCGCATACCTTGTGACAAAGATTATCATTAAAGCGGCACAGCTCCGCGCGCAGGGAAAATCGCTGGAGGACCTTCTGAAGCCTTTGGCGGAGCCGGCGGAAGCGAAGGAACTGCGCTTCCCGATTCGGGAAGAAAATTTCCGGGATTGCGGCGAACGGATCATCCGCGCGCTGGAAAGCTACGCAAAAAAGCAGGCCGGCTGGCATATCGCCCCGGACAATTTTGAGGGCATCCGCATTTCATTCGATAAATCGGAGGGCGACGGCTGGCTTCTCCTCCGGTTAAGCGTTCACGACCCGCTGATGCCGCTGAACATCGAAAGCGATTCCAAAGGCGGGGTAAAAAAGATTGCGAAAAATCTGTACGCATTCTTAAAGACCTGCGAAGGGCTGGATATTTCACCCATTGAAAAATTCATTGCCGAATAAAGTCCGATGGCTCCCTTTTGGGGAGCCATTTTTATAGTGTTTTTAAGATTTGCAAAGAACCTTCTTATGCGGTAAGAATTGATTCGCCCGCCGGCGGAGCCCGGGCAGGACGGAAAAGCAAAGCCGCTTTTTCCTATGGGATAACCGTATATCAGGCCTTCAAATACACCAGATGCGCAACCCCGGGGATGGATTCCCCCTGTTGGGACGAAGTGGGCGACATCAGCGCGCCGGTACCCAAAAACAACACCTTGTGCAGCTTTCCCTCTAGCATCTGCCGCATAATGTAGGAGCAAAGCACCGCCGCGGAGCAGCCGCATCCGGAGCCACCCGCGTGGACGTCCTGCTTTTTCCGGTCGTAAATCATCAGCCCGCAGTCGTTGTGAACCGCGCTGATATCGATGCTGTCCTTCATCAGGATTTGCTGGAGCAGGTCGCTTCCTACTTGGCCGAGGTCCCCGGTAAGAATCACATCGTAGTCCGCCGGGGAATCCCCGGTGTCATGGAAATAATCCGCCAGCGTCTGCGCAGCCGAAGGCGCCATTGCCGCGCCCATATTTGCCGCGTCCTTAATGCCCAAATCCGTAATCCGACCGAATGAAAGGGCTTCCACCGTGATTTGCCCCTCTTGCTTCTTCTCCGGTGAACCGATAACCATTGCGCCCGCAGCGGTTGCCGTCCATTGGGCGGTCGGCGTGCGCTGGCCGCCATATTCCAAAGGAAAACGGAACTGCCGTTCCTCCGAGCAGAAATGGGACGACGTAACCGCAACAGCCGTTTCTGCCGCGCCGGATTCGGTGAAGACCGAGGCAATCGCGAGCGTCTGCGCCATGGTGGAGCACGCGCCGTACTGCCCTAGAAACGGAATGTTCAGCCCCCGCAGCCCGAAAGTGGAGGAAATGCATTGGTTGAGCAGGTCCCCCGCAAAAATGCAGTCGATATCCGTATTTTTCAAACCGGCCTTGTTCAGCGCAAGGAGAACCGCTTCGTTTTGCAGGCGGCTTTCCGCTTTTTCCCAGCTCGATTCCCCCAGCTTGGTATCGTTGTGGCATTGGTCGAAATATTCCCCAAGCGGGCCTTCGCCCTCCTTTTTCCCAACCACAGCGGCGCAGCCGAGGATGACCGGCTTTTTATTCAATTCAAGCGTATATTTCCCGATTCGGGTAGGCATCGCCATTCCTCCTTAGTACAAATGGAAAAACCAAACGATCAGGCCGTACAGGATGGCGGCGGAAGTACTGTAAACCAGAACCGGCCCCGCTATAACGAACATTTTTCCGCCGATTCCCACCACATAGCCCTCGCTCTTAAATTCCATGGCGGGCGCCACAATGGAGTTTGCAAATCCTGTGATCGGCACCAGCGTGCCCGCCCCGGCGAATTTCGCGATGTTGTCGTAAACCTTTAAAGCAGTCAGCAGCGCGCTCAAGCCGATTAAGGTGATGGAAACCCACGCGCGCGCCTCCTTGATATCCATGCCCGACCGCATGTATAAGTTTACCAGCACCTGTCCCAGTACGCAGATGGCTCCGCCGACCAGAAAGGCAAAAAACAGGTTCTTTCCGTATGTTGTTCCGGGCGAAGCCTTGTCCGCCATTTTTTTATATTCGCTCCTGGATATTGTCATTTCCGAGCCTCCTTTTCAAAAATATTCTGCCAATCCGGCCGGCAAATATACAATTTGATTAAAATCAAGCCCTATACAGTCGCAAATTTTATTTTGCGAAATATTTTTGAAGGATTTTTATAAAATATCTTCCATTTTTTGTTGAAATACGTTATAATA
>JAAYWU010000349.1 GCA_012516295.1 Clostridiales bacterium
ATCCGTAATCTTGGCTTTCACAACGTCGTTCACCTTCAGGACATCCTGCGGTTTTTCAATTCTGTGGTCGGCGATTTGAGAAATATGTATCAAACCGTCGATACCGGGAATAACTCTTGCAAATGCGCCGAATGCTGTCATTCCAACAACCGTAACATCCGCAACTGTGCCAACAGGATAATCCCGCTTCAGGATTTCCCAGGGGTTGTCCTCCGGACGCTTGTAGCCAAGGGAAATTTTTCCTTTTTCTCTATCAAGGCCCTTAATATACACATGAACCGTATCCCCAATGTTGACAACTTCAGAAGGATGTTTGATTCTCTCCCAAGACAACTCGGAAATATGGATCATGCCGTCGATACCGCCCAAATCAACAAAGGCACCGTACGAGGTCAATGACTTTACTACACCGTCGTATTCCTTGCCTTCTTCGGCAGTCTCCCAGAATTTTTCGGCCAATGCTTTGCGTTCGTCTTTCAGGACGGAGCGGATCGAGCCGACTGCACGTCTGCGGTTACGGTTAACCTCGATAACGCGGAATTTCACCTCTTTCTTAAGAAGCTCATCCAAGGGATCGTTACGGGAAGCGGTAGCCTGAGAAGCAGGAATAAAGACGCGGACACCATGGGAAACAACGATTAAGCCGCCCTTGATGATCTCGGTAACAACACCGGTAAGTACTTCCTGACTCTCTTCCGCGGAGGATACAGTTTCCCAGCCCTTTGCTGCGTCCAAGCGCTTCTTGGAAAGCATAATGGTACCTTCCTGATCGTTCGTGCGCATGATGAGAAGTTCCATCTCATCGCCAATTTTAACGACATCCTCCGGACGGACATTCGGGTCAGCGGAAAGCTCTGAAGCCGGTATAAAACCAGCTTGCTTTCTTCCTACATCGACAAACACCTCGCTGGGAGTAATGCCGACAACCACACCGCGTACCTTCTCATCTGTATTTAAATTCTTTAGGGACTCCTAGAGCATTTCCTCAAAGTTTCCCTCGGCATTATTCTCCATTAAATTTTGACCAGCAGCCTCGTTGATTTCTGACATGGTATCAAGTACCTCCTTTATAATGCTTGCCGGCGTGGAAGCACCGGCAGTAATGCCAATACACTCGGCCCCTTTCAGAGCCGACAACGGCAGTTCATCCGCCGTTTCTATAAGATAGGTGCTGCAGTTTTTTCTGCACACATCCCGTAATTTCGCTGTATTTGAACTCTGCTTCCCGCCAATTACAATCATTGCGTCGCAACATCGGGAAAGCGACTCCGCTTCCGATTGACGAACAGCAGTAGCATTACATATTGTATCAAAAATTGTTGCATTTGTATATACCCTTTTGATGATTTCCAAACAATTTTCCCATTCCGATACGCTAAAAGTCGTTTGTGCTACTACGCAGGTGGGAGTTTTATTATCATTTGGAATATTTTGGAGGATACTCCGTAATTCTTCCGCATTTTTAAATACAAAACAATTTTCGGAGCAATGCCCCCGGATTCCCTGAACTTCCGGATGGCTGCAATCCCCCGCGATCAAAACTGTTTTTCCCTCGGCAGATGCCTTTGATACAATCTTGTGTATTTTTGCGACAAACGGGCAGGTCGCATCGACACATTCTAATTTTCTCTCAAAAATCGCGTCGCATACGGCCTTCGACACGCCATGGGAACGAATGACAATGGTCGCGTCCGCGGGCGCCTCGTCGGGCGAATCCACAATTTTCACGCCGCGCTCCGCAAACTGCGCCAGCGTTTGCGGATTATGAATAATCGGCCCGAGCGTACAAACCTTTTTTCCTTTGCGAAGAAGTGCGTCCACCATTTCGATCGCCCGGTTGACGCCGAAGCAATATCCCGCCGAACGGGCTGCAATGATCTTCAATATTTTTCCTCCAGCATTTGATTTATTTTTTCCGCAATGAGCAACGCCGCCGAACGTATGGAAGCGGTTGATTTCTCCCGGATATTCAGCTCATCCGGAAAAATCGGTTTTCCGTAGCGAACCGTTATTCGCTTAAACGGTTTAATAATCCCATCACAGTAAATGGAAACAGGAAGCACCGGCGCCTTTGAAAGGCCGGCAATCATCGCAACGCCGGCTTTCGGGTGGAACGGCGTATTGTCAAAAACACATTTCCCCTGCGGAAAAATTCCAAGCAAACCTTCCTGATCCAATATTTGCACAGCCTTGCGGACGGAGCCTGCATCTCCCGAATTCCTTTTCACCGGAAATGCACCCAGCCGGTATAAAATCCAACGGATAACCGCCCCATGTTCCTCAAACAGCTCGGATTTTGCCATATACCGGATTTGTCTTTTAACAGGCATTGCCAGAAACAGCGGGTCAAAGACTGACTTGTGGTTACAGCAGACAATCAGCCTTCCTTCGTCCGGTATATTTTCAACCCCCTTATATTC
>JAAYWU010000350.1 GCA_012516295.1 Clostridiales bacterium
CGCCTCGGTATAATCGAAGCAGAGGGGCTTTACAAAATTATTTACTTCACGGCGGCTTTCTTTGTCAGGACTTCCCTTGCGTTTACCGGTATCTGAATCACCCGGCTCAGCGGTTTCCAAACAAAAATGGAAATCCCAAAATCAATCATACTGTGAATAATGGTTCCTACACCGACAAGCAGCAGGACGCTGGTAAAATAGCCCTGCGCATAATAATCTGTCGGCATATGGTTGCCAAAATAGAAAAGGGTAACCACGGTAATCTCACTTACGGAATGGATCACCGCAAGCAGCAGCCCGAAACCCGCAGTTTTTGCAAAGGAAGAAAGCAGGTTCGTGTTCTTCTTTAAAAGCAGCGCCCCCGTCATTGCGAACAGCACATGGCTGAAAGCGCGAAGCACAACCACAATCGGAAAACCGGCGAAGAAAAACCCGAGCGTTGTCCCGACCGACACCGCCAGCGCAACAGGCGGAGAAATAAAAAGAGCGATAAAAGTCGGCACGTGGCTCGCCAAAGTAAACGAAGCCGGTTCCAAAACAATTTTCGGTGCGAACATGGGAATCACAATCCCGATTGCACAAAGCAGCGCCGCAATAACCATGCTGATCAATTTTGTTTCCTTTTCTCTCATATCCATCCCTCAATTCAAATAGCAAGCAAATATTTACATGTGTCTTGACACTTGCTGTTTGTATTGTAAAGGATAAAATGCCGTTTGTCAAGGTATTTACCGTTCAAACAGGATTCCGTCTTTTCGAAGCGCGCTGAGAACGCGCTCGTATGCTTCCTCGGAAGGGCAGGAAAGCGTGTGAAGATGGACCCCTCCCGTCAGGGCGCACAGAGGAAGCGCTTTCTCCTTTTCCAGTTTTTCCATAAAACAATCTGCGTCGTACCGGGAGAACAGGTGGAGCTGACCCGAAATCTGCCCGTAAACCACATGCTCCACGATGACGTCGATAATGCCGCAGCCGTTGTCCACAATTACATAAAGCTCCCGGAGCAGGTCGTCCCGTCCGTGCCGGCACGCAACGGTCTTTATAAGACGCCCGGCCTGCGCGGTGGCATCCGCCAGAATATATCCCCGCGGCGTCGCTGCTATGGCATGATTCGCTGCCCTGAGCAGCGCGATATCGCCCACTATGATTTGACGGCTGACTTTAAACCGGCCCGCAATCGTACTTGCGCTGACCGGCTGCGTACTCCCCCGTAAAATGCCGAGTATTTCTTCACGCCTTTGCGCGGCTTCCATTCATCATCCCGCCTTTTCCTGTATTCTTGCCGCCAGCCGTCCGCCGCGGCTGCGTACGATATGAAACCTGTTTTCGCTTTCCTTGGAAAATTCTCACAGGTTAAAATTATCCTAAATCATTCTATTCGGAACAAACCATTTTATTGCCATGCGGAATCCTCAACGGTTACAAAATATTTTTCCAACAAACGAACCGGGTGATAGGATAGTTTTGATTTTCGCAGGCCTGGGTCGCCGGCATCATCTTCGCGGGTAATATAGCGGACTTTCTCCGTCACTTCGTGAAGGGCGAATTGCTTCACCATCATTTGGTAAGAGCCCTGGTATTCCTTCAACGCCTTTTCGATATGGACAAAGAGCGTATCCCCCACAATTTCACCAATGGAAAACGCAATGATCTGCCCATCCACTTCGAGGAAACCGCCAAGCAATCCGAAGCGTATAAAATACGTCAGGATTTCTTTTGCGCGCAGGGTTTCTTCCCTTGCAATGGGATTGTCTTTGACATGCTCCGGCGCATAACGGTCGAAAAATTCGATTACCCGCCCGATATTGTCCTCATTCATAGGAACATAGCGGAAATCCGGATAGAGCTTTTGGAACTTATTCACATGATTCCTTTGCCCGCTGAACCTTCTGCCGGCAAAGCTGCGCATATCCTCCGCAATATAAAGGTAATCAAAGCTATCGCGGTTTTGGGTATAGGCAACTGCATCGCCATAGCGATTCTGCAGGATGGCGAGCCCTTCCTCCGGCACACTGCAAAACGCCAGATGTGTTTTGTTTCGGCGTGCATAGTGCTCCAGCGTTTCCAGCGCGTCTTCTGTGGAACCGCATCCAATCGGCAAAGTAAACGCGGTCTTCCCGTTTACATACCTCACCTTAAAAAACAGCATATCGCGATCAACCGCGTATTCGCTGTAGAAAAATTTCCTCCACATAAAGGTCCCGGCGAGCGTATAGTCACAGGTCCTGAAATTTTGACATCGGAAATAGCTGGAGAATTCGGAAACATTATCTGCTTCAATCGGTTGAAATGCCAGCATAAAAACTCCTTAAAAACATAAAATTTGACTTCTTTTATTATAACACAAAAAATTCTGACGGATGCACAAAAGAGCATATACGAAAAACCTGCGGTTTTTCGATATGCCCTTGATGCCCTTGCTGAAATCCGTTATGCTGCTACGACCAACCTGCCGCTCACGCCGTGAGGCACAACCCCGCTTGCCACTACGACCTGCGTTTGCACGGATTGGCCGCTGCTGGTTTCAAAAATGACAAATCCGGTTCCTTCGGCGCCCGCCTCAACCAGATACAGGTCGGTACCCTTTAGGTCCTTTCCGGCGTAATTCACCGTGGTACAATTGTTTGCGGAATGCACATTCAGGCTTTTCCGATCCAAACCGTAAAATTTCACTCCGATATAATACTTGCCGCCGGGGCTCATGGTGTAGAAAGAAGTATCCACCACGGCGCATCCCCCCGCAACCGTCACAATCATTTTCTGACCGCTGATATCAATGGTAACCTGCCCTTTGGAAACGCCGGTAACCGGATACAGCCACCCTTTTTTTCCATCCTTATTGTATGCGGAAGCTTTCCCGATCACGGCAATCGACGAATTGTAGGACATGGCAGGCGGAGCGCTTGCGGAATCCGTCATAGCCAGAACGTAGTAAACATTTCCCTTGCCGACCGTCACCGCGCTGGTATCAAGGGAAAGGTTTCCCCCCGAACTCTGCGAAGCGGAACCGGTTGTGAGGATACAGTAATCGGATTTATAGTCGGCCAGTCTGGTTCCCCGGCTGTCTACCAGATACGCCACAAGCGTTGCCTTGCCGGTTCCGTTTCCGGAGGCTGTTACGGTACAGCTGCGTTTCTCATTATTGGGGCTGATGGTAAACGCAGAGGTATCTCCGTGCAGTTCCCACACCAATTTGGTGCCGTCCGCAAACTCGGAAAACGGAGGCTTTGTGGTTGTCTGTATCGTGGCAGATTTTCCTTTTTCAAGGTACAGGGAGGAATTACTAAGCGTAACGCCCTCCTTTAAGGAGCTTGTCAGGACAAAATCTTCATAGTCGCCGGAAGCCTTCTTTTCCAGCTCGTAATCGTAAATCATGGGCTCGTCCCCCGTAAGCACTCCACGGTCCGCCTTAAAGGCCGTTACCCCGCTGCGCACCGGGTTGATAAAAGTAAAAAGAGGCTTATCGGTTATTGCGTTGTGAATCGTCAGTTTCCCCGCCGTAAAGGAAAGTGTGCCCGGCCCGGTGAGCGTATCCAGCTCCAGGGGATAATTGGTTGTAAATTCTCCCTTTTGTGCGATCACCAGTTTTCCCGCTTTGATTTTCCCGCTGGCGGTAACCGCGCTGCTCGCGTCAACATTGATTGTCAGCATATTGGAAATCGTGGGCAACGAACCTTTATAGCTTTTCAAATTCAGCTCCGCCATATTCTCTCCGTCGATTTCCTTTATTTTGGCATTTTGATTGTTCAAGGTTACGGAATTGCCCGCTTTCAGGGCACCGGAAATATAAGCCCCGCCGCTGGAAGTCACTTCAATATCCTGCGCGGTTACGGAACCGTAGATCGTAATCTTTCCGTTCACGGTCGCCTTTTGGCTGGTCTCAACATCCCCTTTGATTGTGCCTGCATTTAAAGTCAACCCGTTTGAGGCATTCACGCCGCTCATTGTTCCGCCCTTGATTTCCGCGGTGCCGTCGCAGTCGATTTTTCCCATCGTACCGCCGGTAACCGTCAGCTTTGAGCCGCTCCCCATCACTTCAACGTCTTTAATATCCCCCGCTTTGATCGTCAGGTTCCCCGTGAAGGAAACTTTTTTATTGGTTACTTCCTTAAAACTGGCCTCGTTCCATTCAGTCCCCCAGGCCGAAGAAGGCCCCAGATACGTCTTGGCGCCATGCTTATCCACAATTCCGTCGCTGTCCGCCGCATGGGCCGCCACCGGTATCGAAACGGCAATCAGCGCCACCGACAGAAGCATCGAAAGAAATTTTTTCATGTTAATCCCCTTTCCTATTCCATTTTTCCAACAAAAGGCCGGATTCGCCTTATCCTTGTTTTCATCTTATTTTATATATCGTCCGTTTTCTTCTTTTTTTAAGGAAAAAACAAGATTTCCCCTGTTGACGGAATACAAAAGAATTTTCCGTACCGTTCGCGGCATACTAAAATATGCAAATGAACGGGTTGGAGAGACGAAGATGAACAAGAACGAACGGGCTGGTTATGGTCGCCTTTTATACGTTGGGCTACCTTGCCGTGCGGCATTACAGCCGGAAAAACAAATCCGTAAAAAAGGGGGATTTTCCATCCGGCCTTTCCAGGCTTTCTATGGAATCTTCCGACGAGCTGGTACAGGATAAAAAGAAAAAGAAATAGTTTGCAAGCTCCCCTGCTTCAGGGGAGCTTTCAGCCTGTCGAAAAAGTCCAGTGAAAGCTGGGCTTTTTCGTTGTAAAATGGTAAAATATAGACAGGTGATGAAAGATGCTGGAACGGGAAAAACTACGCAGAGATGCAGTGGAATTTGTGAATACAGACCTATTGGTGCCGGGAAATCATCTGCTGCGAAAGATTGACAGCGCGGTAGATTTTAGCCATATTTATGATTTTGTAGAAGATTTGTATTGTGAGGGCAACGGTCGTCCCAGTGTGGACCCGGTCGTCCTGTTTATGATTGTTCTGATCCCGCATCTGTACGGAATTCCCTCTTTACG
>JAAYWU010000351.1 GCA_012516295.1 Clostridiales bacterium
GCAGTCGCGGAATTTCCCCGCCGCTTTCAGGTGGTTCAGCATGCCGTCAATCCGGTACGGCTCCTCGCCGACCTCTTCCAGAAACAGGATTTTATTGCGGGTGTCGATTTCGTACGGCGTGCCGAGCGAGGAGGAAACCAGCGTAAGGTTGCCCCCGGTCAGAACGCCGCGGGCGCATCCGCCCACCAGCGTTTTCAGCGGCATATTTGCGGGATTCTGCAATTCCCCGATTTTTTCCCCGAACAGGACATTTTTCATGCTGTGAAGGGTGTATTCGTCCGGGTTCATGCAAAGCTCCGTAGAGGGCATGGGGGTATGGTAGGTGACAAAACCGCATTTCTGGTTAAAGACGGTGTGCAGCGCGGTAATGTCGCTGTAACCGCAGAAGCACTTCGGGTTTCTGCGGATCAGGTCAAGGTCGATGAGATTCATCAGGCGCTGGGCGCCGTATCCGCCCCGGACGCACAGAATGCCGTCGATGGTTTTGTCTGCGAACGCGTCGCAGATGTCTTTGGCGCGCATATGGTCATCCCCGGCAAAATAGCCGTGCGCCCGGCGGCAGCTTTCAAAAATGACGGGCGTTAAGGAAAGATTTTCTACCGCCCGGACGGACGGGCCGAATTTTTCCGGCAAAACCGGGCCGGAGGGCGCAATCAGCGCAACGCGCGCGCCCGGAAACAAGGGCTTGGGTGTAAACATACAATCACTCCAATGAATTTATATTTCGCAGGTTTGGATTCGTTTGAAAGGCCGGGCGGCCCGGGCTCCATTTTGCATGACCGGGTTCGTCCGCATGCCAACAACCTGTAACGGCTCCGCCAAAACAGCGGAGCCATTATAAAAAAGAAATGGATTCTCTTGTAAACAATGTTTTTTTCTTTGCCGGCGCTCCGCTTTCCTATTCGCAGCGGCGTAGTCGCTTGGAAAGAAGGCGCCGCCCATTTAACGGGAAGGAAACGCGGGAACGCTTTGGATGCCGATACCGGGGCGGGCGTTCATTACAATCCGGCTTTCCAGAAAGTCGGGGCCGCCCTCGAACGGGTCGGTTCTGCAAAGCGACGGGCCGTCCAGATCGGTGCGCGTGATAATGCGCTTTGCCGCGGCAAGGTGCGCCGCCGCGCTGACCGCCAGCTTGCTTTCCAGCATACAGCCCATCATGCATTCCACGCCGCAGGTTTCCGCAATGGCGCAGATTTTTAATGCGCCATAGATTCCCCCGGTTTTCATGAGCTTAATGTTGATTAGGTCCGCCGCGTGTGTACGCAGGATTTCCATGGCGTCCTCGGCGGAAAATACGCTTTCATCCGCCAGAATCGGGGTGGAAACAGCCTTCGTCACTGCGCGCAGGCCGTCAATATCCTGCGCCTTTACCGGCTGTTCGCAAAGTTCAATGTCCAGCCCCTCGCGCTCCAGAACGGAAAGGATACGGATGGCTTCCTTGGCGGTCCAGCCCTGGTTTGCGTCCACCCGGATTTTTACATCCTTTCCGACGGCGTCCCGGATGGCGGCAATGCGTTCAATATCCTTTTCGCCCTCTTTGCCGACCTTTACCTTTAGTATGCGGAAACCGCGCTTCACGGCAGAAATGC
>JAAYWU010000352.1 GCA_012516295.1 Clostridiales bacterium
TATATAAAATACTGTATAATATTTTCGTTGTAGCACAGTTAAATCGTGAATTTTTTGTAAATCTGCTATTAGATGAGATTAGAAGGATGGTTTTATGCTTCAGTTTGAAGAAATGAAGCTCGCTTTACAGGAGTTGGAGCCGGATTTAAAGGATTTGGCGGAGGCGCTCGGGCTTGAAAGCATGCGCGAAGAAATTGAAAAGCTGGACGCGAAAGCTGCCCAGCCGGGTTTTTGGGACGACATGGAGACTTCGCAGAAGGTTTTACAGCGCTCAAGCATGCTGAAAAACAAAATCGACGCTTACGAACGCTTAAAAAGCGCCTACGGCGACACGATGGCGCTGATTGAGCTGGCCGACGAGGAGGGCGATCTTTCCTTACTGCCGGAAGCGCAGGAAGAGATGAGAAAATTCCAGTCGGAATTGGAATCACAGCGCCTGTCAACGCTCCTGAACGGAGAATACGACAGCAAAAATGCCATTTTGACGTTCCATGCGGGCGCGGGCGGAACCGAAGCGCAGGATTGGGCGGAAATGCTTTACCGGATGTACTGCCGCTGGGGCGAGCGTCATGGCTATAAGGTGGAAACGCTCGATTATCTTGACGGCGAAGAAGCCGGCTTAAAGAGCGCAACCGTATTAATCAGCGGTGAAAATGCGTACGGATTTTTGAAAAGCGAGGTCGGGGTGCACCGGCTTGTCCGTGTTTCGCCGTTTGACGCGTCCGGAAGGCGGCATACTTCTTTTGCCTCGCTGGAAGTCATGCCGGAAATTGACGACGATGTGGAAGTGCAGATTAACCCGGATGATATAAAAATGGATGTGTACCGTGCCAGCGGCGCGGGCGGGCAGAAGGTTAACAAAACATCGTCCGCCGTCCGCCTGACGCATATTCCGACCGGAATCGTTGTTTCCTGCCAGGTGGAGCGGAGCCAGTACCAAAACCGCGATGTCGCTATGCGTATGCTGAAATCCAAACTCATGGAAATTAAAGAGCGCGAACATTTGGAGCGCATAGAGGACATTAAGGGCGTGCAGAAGGAAATCGCCTGGGGGTCTCAGATTCGCTCTTACGTTTTCATGCCGTATACCCTTGTAAAAGATCACCGCACAGGCTATGAGTCCGGCAATATTAACGCGGTGATGGACGGCGACCTGGACGGATTTATCAACGCCTATCTGAAAGCGCAAAGCCTGAACGCACTTGGGGAAAATGCCGGTTCATAATGGAAGGCTTGAACAGAGAAAAGAATGTTCTGTTAAACAGAAAAAGAAAAACAAAAGGGCCGCATACTGCGGCCCTTTTGTCATCCGGTAAATTCTATAGGGAAGACTATGTATTATCCGAAGCAAAATCGTCGTGGTGTGGATTTTCACTAACCAGTTTTGCTCCTTGAAACAAAACATTGAGCATATCCGTTTCGTATTGAATGGAGAGCGTATCCAATTTACTGAAAACGGTTCCCTTCGTAGTTACAACATATTTTGGGGGAAGCCGGTTTAAAGCATAAGAAGCGATGTCCATTCGGCATTTTTCACATTTGCAGCACCCCAGCGAATCAATTACTTCGTCTAATTTTAATTGGACGAGGGTTTCCATTAGGTTTGTCAGTTTAACCTCCATCATATTACTCCTTCCGGTCACATCAACTTTGCCGATTATAACGATTATTAAATATTATCATAATTCTTCAAATTTGTAAATGCGCAATTTGAAAAATTCTCATCTGCTTTGCTATACACGCTTTTCTAGTCGGGAACACGCTTGCGATACCCTAAAATATGTAAGCAGCGTATCTTTTTGTAAATATAGCTGCTTAACGGCCGCATATAAGAATCGTAAGTATGGGCTGCCACAAAGATATCCTCATCTGTTTTTCCGACAACGATGGGGGAATGGTAAAAATGCTCCAGCTCGTCTCCCAGTTGAAGAATATCTCCGATTTCCAGGCTGTCCGTGTCGGTTACCTCTGCGTAAGGCCCGGTTCCTTTATTTGTGGTAAGGAAGTTGTATAAATACTGTACGCCGCTCCAGGAGGGCGTTCGGTCGCTGCTGCTTTTATAATACCAGCCGAAGACAGGCGTGTAATTCATGACTTTGCAGCCGGCATAAATACATTGGGAAGCAAAATTCGTACAGTCCCCACCCATTTTGTCAAAGTTTATAAAGGCCGGATTCCGTTGAAAAGCCCATATTTTCGCATATTCGAATGCATTTTTGCGGTCATACGGAAATTCAGCCAGCCTAGTACGCACCCCGCATTCTATTTCATACTTATAGATAGTATGAGGGAAAAACGGTCGCAATACCATTCTTTAAAAATTTTTTTGCTTGGCGGAGCTTTCCTTACGGCGGGATCTGATTTTAAGCAAAAAGCGAAGAAATTGTACTGCCGCACCGGCGCATAACCCGATTGTCATCCAGGTAAATAAGGTAATCAGTCCCACAAGGTCTTCCCAGCCGCTGGCGCTGTTCAGAAAGGTCAATGCCATTTCAAAAAAGCCGGTCCCAAGCCCTGCAAGGAAAATCCAGAGCATGATTCGCAGGTTCAGCAGATAGAGGGTGGATGTTACCGCTCCGAAAGTCAGGGACAAAACAAGGTAGGCAATCATATTCTGTATCGTGACGGGGTTGTTGAGCAGATAACCCACTTCAAAATAGAAGAGAACAAAACAAACGGCCGTTACCGTGAACCAGATAGCCCAGAAGTACAGGCTCCGATTTTTCATATGCGATACTTCCTTTTTGTAAATGGATATGGAATATTATGCCCTTTCGTCCGGGAACTTAGACAAAAAAAGGGAGCGCAGCAAAAAGGCTACGCCCCACGGTAGGAGTCATCCTGCATAAATGTTTCGGCAAAAAGATGCAGAGCGTCTGCGGTGGAGATTTCCGCCGCCC
This sequence comes from Clostridiales bacterium, assembly GCA_012516295.1. GTDB lineage: Bacteria > Bacillota > Clostridia > Oscillospirales > Acutalibacteraceae > Caproiciproducens. Next base: position 2,901 of record JAAYWU010000352.1, read on the forward strand.
TTTTTTTCGCCGCCTCCCTTGCATACTGGGGGAGGGAATCATAATATTCCTTTGCTTTTGCATCCGACCGCAAAAGGTCGTTTAAATCTGCCATTTCATCACCTCTCCTTTAGTCTTGACGAATTACAAGTAATTAGCCAGGAATTTTTTTCCATTTAATCGTCCGTTCATTGATTTTTCTTCCAAAAAATGATACAATTTTACAATCGACTTACATGGAGATACGGATATGGATTTTAATATCAATCAGCTTTTAAACTCTCTATCTTACACCTTGGATTATGTAGAAAAGGATTTAATAAAAAACGTGACAAATCACGGCAGGCGAGTGGCCTATATTGCGGCGCGGATAGGGAGAAAAATAAAAATGGCCGATACCGATTTATTCGATTTAATATCTTACTCGCTTCTGCACGACAACGGCGTAACAAAATCATTAATTCAGTCAAAGGAATCAAAGAATTACATAAGGGTGGAACTAAATGTGCTTCACTGTGTGGAAGGGGAAAGAAATATTGCTTACTTTCCCTTTTTTCATAGTACTCCCAATGTAATTCTTTACCATCATGAGCATTATGACGGCAGCGGCTTTTTCGGCGTTGCGGGAAAGGATATCCCCGAATTTTCGCGTATAATCGCTTTGGCGGATTTCATTGCCATTGCGTTTTCGGAAGGGAAAAGCGCGGAAGATATTCTTTCCTCAATAAAAAATTCACCCCATTTTGACTTGGAATATTGTGAGGTTTTTTATGAATTGAGCAGAAATGTTGAGTTTTGGCTGAACATGGATGATAACTTTGTATTTGACGCGCTGAATTCCCTTATGCCAAGCGTTCAAAGAGAGTTTTCCTATAAGGATATGCGCATGGTTTCCCGTATTTTCAGTAATATTATTGATGCGAAATCCCCGTTTACCGGTTCTCATTCAAGGGGAATAAGCAGGAAAACCGGTATTCTCTGCAAATACTATGACTTTGACGAAGAAGTATCCTGGAAAATGCGTATAGCGGCGGACTTGCACGATCTTGGCAAGCTAATGATTCCGAATGAAATATTAGACAAGCCGGGTAAATTGAACCGGCAGGAAATTACCATTATCCAATCCCATCCGTTTTATACCCGTAAAACGCTGGAGGGGATCGCCGGATTCGAAGAAATTGCCGAATGGGCTTCCAATCATCATGAAAAGCTGAACGGCAAAGGCTACCCGTTCGGCCTGGATGCTGACAAACTGGATTTCAATTCCCGCCTTTTATGCTGTGTGGATATTTATCAGGCGCTGACGGAAAACCGGCCGTATCGCAAAGCCTTGTCCCATGAAAGTGCAATTTCATTAATGCGTTCTATGGTGAGCAATCAGCTGATTGACGCTTCCATTGTAGAAGATATCCATTCCGTCTTCCATGCTCTTCCGGAAAATTTGTGAAATAAAAAAGACCCAAGCCTTCGCTTGAGCCTTTGTCATGAATCCGAATTTTCGATCTGTTCCTGGAGTTCGTCAATGAAAGTTTCGATTTGCTCCATGCGCTTCTGATCCTTTTTCCGTTCCGCATGCTGGTAATACACCTTGTATACCGTTAGTTTGCTTTGCAGCGCTGCCTTTTGCTTTGTGTTCATGAAAGCGCCTCCTTTTCATAACTATTATAACATAAAGTTATAAATTCTTAATGTAAAGCGAGAAATGGCTGATATTGTAAAAAGTACGCCGGAAAGGGCGTACTTCATTTATCGCAGTCTCGATCTTTGCTTAGAAAAGTCTTAAACAATCGATATACCTCGGTTTTAAAATATGCCTGACTGCAAGTCAGGTTTTTTTTATTATACGCGAAATTTCACCGTTTGTCAAATTTCCATAAAATATTTAAACGAAAAAGTTCCTTATAATGATTACAGATTTGTTCATTGTTTTCTAAATCGACATATTTTATAATAGGAAACAAGAATTAGAAAATATTTCCTTTACATCGTTCGGAGGATTCATGAGCCTGATTTGTTTGAAAGACATTCGCAAGGTTTATCATGTGGATAAAGAAAAAATAGTTGCGCTCGGGCGGATCAGCCTCCGCATTGAGCAGGGGGAAATCTGCTGTATTCTGGGGACGTCCGGCTCGGGAAAATCAACGCTTTTAAATATTATGGCCGGATTAGAAAAGCCGACAAAAGGAAGCATTGAAATCGACGGAGTCAATGTGACCGATTTTTCTGAAAAGCAGTGGGCGCTGTTTCGTCAGAAATACATCGGTTTTGTTTTTCAGTCCTACAACCTTTTGCCTACTTTGACAGCGATTGAAAATGTGGCGGTTCCGTTGATGTTTAAGGGGATCAAGAAGAAGGAACGCACCAAAAGCGCGGTCCGCATGCTGAAAATGGTCCATTTGGGAAACCGCCTGACGCATAAGCCGACGCAAATGAGCGGCGGGCAGCAGCAGCGCGTGGGGATTGCGCGGGCTTTTTTTTCACGGCCGCGCATTGTTTTTGCCGATGAGCCTACGGGAAATCTGGACAGTAAAACAAGCCGGGAGGTCATGGA
>JAAYWU010000353.1 GCA_012516295.1 Clostridiales bacterium
CGCGTATATCGACATGCCCGTGCTGGTACATCAATGTGGCGGCCGTGTGTCTGAGCTTATGTACGGAAAAATCCTCCAGTTCAATTTCAGAAAGATATTTTTTCACAAGATACTGGACGGTTTTCGGGCTGATCCGTTTCCTTTGCTTACTGATAAATAGTGCGTTCTTGTCAATCAGCGCATCTTTCGGGCGTACTGCAATATAACGGTTAATGGCGTCAATACATGCTTCGTTCAGGTAGACAATCCGTTCTTTATTGCCCTTTCCGACAATCCGTATTGTTTTTTTGTTATGGTTTACATCGCTTAAATTCAGGCTGACGAGCTCTGAAAGACGCATTCCGCAGTTTAAAAAAAGGACCAGAATACAGTAATCCCGTTCTTTTGTCGACCCGTCCACTTTGGAAAGCAGCTCCAGGCATTGTTCCAGCGTAAGGTATTTGGGAAGGGATTTTTTCGGTTTCGGCGTTTCCAGTTCCTGAACCGGGTTCGTATCCAGTTTTCCGGTCTTATTCGTCAGATATTTAAAAAAAGTCCGGAGACTGGATACTTTCCGCGATCGGGTTGAAGCTAGGTTATTTCGCTCGGTGGCTAAAAAATTCATGTATTCGTAAACATTGGTCAGAGTAATGGTCTTAATTAACGCAAGGTCTACATCAGAAATACGGATTTCTTCGAATTTGGTATTGGGCGGTACCAGATTCCGCTTTTGCTTGATATAGCGGAAAAAAGTACGCAGATCAAAATAATATTCTTCGACCGTTTTCGGAGATTTGCCTCTGATCGTTCCCATATAACCTAAAAATTCCTTGATGATCGGCGGAGCTTCCGCCAATAGTTCGGGCTTCATAATTCATTCAACTCCATTTTTGCACCTACCCTAATTTATACAAAATATTCATTTTGTATAATTGTATTGCTTTTTTTAGGGAATGTCAAGAACTCCTCCTCTATTTAGTATTTTTTACAGCCCAAACTTTAAATTTTTTGCAAGCCCGGTATATTTATCATACTGTGCGTGGTTTTGGCAAAAGCATGGATAACTCATTTTATATTTGGGGCATCCGTCCGTGGTTTGTTCCAGCCCGGCCCCGCAGATTCTGCAATTCAATTCGGCATCGTATCTACTATAATCACAGGTATCACATCCCGTTAACACTCTTCCATTCTCAATCATACTATCATCCATTTATCCTAAATTATGATTATGAAAGAATTCTATTCCCATCCTTTCAAAAAGATCACTTTAAGATCAGTATAAAATTAATTTGCCCCTGCAAAGACGTTCTATTCTTACGATTCTTTGGCAGAAAATGTGGTAAACTTTACGCACTACTCGAATGTTTTTAACGGAAGGATCCCGCCGACATCGGTTAAAGGGTCTTTCGTAAGAGAGATTAACTGCACATTTTTATGGTCGCAAAATGCTTTGATCTTCAAAAAATCGGGATGTGCTTCAATAGCACCGGCAAACGCAAGCCTATTCTTTCCAATCATGCCGCACGCGCCGCCAAGAAAGCCGTATTCATATCCCGGAAGCGCTACAAAACCGGGTCTGATTTTCAGAACCTCTATGTCTGCACCGGCCGCCGCGGACGCTATGGAAGCATCTTCCGTAATGATTGCATTTTCGCTGACAATAACCGAAGAACATTTTGCGTATCCCTGTTTTGCGGAAAGGATTGCAATTTGCTTTTTGTTGCAATAATCTACAATCACCGCATCCAATGACTTTGGGTTTGCGATTAATTTTGCGCCGACGCGGGCGGCATTTAAAGCTACGTCTTTGGGGTAGTTTTTTTCAAGAGTCGAATGGGAATATACGGGATGAAATCCGTAATGCTCTAACGCTGTTTTTAGATATTCCTCCCCCATCGCGACAACGATGGCGGTATTTCCTAAAGGATGGCAGAGCATATCCGCATGGGTGCAAACCGGTAAACTCAAATTTTTACATGGTCTTACCGGTAAAACAGTAATATTCCGTTTGCGAAGCGCATCGATTATTTTCGGATATGTACCGGACATGGCCGCCAGCGCCACGTCCGCTTCCGGTAAATTCGGAGAATGGATAAAACGCATATCTTTCTTTCCTCTATTCCTGTCTGAGCGCGTCAACCGGCTTCATATTCGACGCCTTATAAGCCGGATAAATTCCGAAAATCGTTCCGAAAAGAATGGAAAACGCGACCACCGGCAAAATCATATCTCCCCGTATATTCAGCGCCATGCCGAAAGAATTTGCACCGGCATAGGATATAAGATAGCCTGCGACTAAACCGAAGATACAGCCGATGAAGGAGATCAGGATCGCTTCGAACATAAATTCCAGCATAATAGAGCTGCGTTTTGCGCCAATTGCTTTTTTTATGCCGATTTCCCGCGTCCTCTCGTTGACAGATACCAGCATGACCGTCATAATGCTCAGGCTGGCCACGAGTAACGAAACCGATCCGACCGCTGTAAGGA
>JAAYWU010000354.1 GCA_012516295.1 Clostridiales bacterium
GCCGATTTTCATGTTTCTTAACATCATTATACCTTCCTTACTGTTTATTATATAAATTAATTCGTTCCAGACCATCTACGATAAAATAATAAATATTTTATAAATAATTCATGAAATAATATCCTCATGTAAATAATAATATAGAATAATTAATAGTACACTCGAATAATGTCGATTTTTCAATACTTATAGTCTCTTTTATTAAAGTATCTATAGAAATTTTCTTTAAAAGGTCTTTCTTGTGACCGAGGTATGGTGTTTTTAATGGAAAAATCGAAATATGATATTATGTATAAAACGGCAAACCGAATCCGTAGTTATCGGACATCCGCGGGTTTAAGCCAAAAATCTTTGGCGACTATGGCGGGCTTGGATCCTGCTTTTTTAGGTCATATCGAACGCTGTCTGAAGTGCCCGACAATTGACACTCTGAATAAGATTTCAAACGCGTTGAATATTACCCTTTCGCAACTTCTCGATTTTGACCGCCCGCCGGAAGAAACTAAAAACGAAGAAGCGTTAAAGAAGATTACAGTCCTCTTCAATCAGCTTACACCGGAAGAAGCAAATCATCTTACCGATATCATTTTTAAAATCGTGGAGTTTAAAAAGTATTAAAAAAACAGGCTAAGGATGATTACAAAGGGCCTCCTTTATAAACACCGCTAGCCTGTTTGGTTATTTTGCTGCAAATTCGGTTACTATTTCCTTTTCGCTGTCCGGGGGAGAATATACAAACCGGTCGATCCGGTTCCCGCTGTAAAAGTATTTTGGTGCCGCCGGTCGGTAGGAATAGTCGAATGTATCGATAATCACAAGTTTTACTTTCATTCTTGAAGAAATAATGCTTTTGATGTAAACGCTGGCCTGCTGGCCGGGGACAACGTCTTCTTTTGCTTCAGCCAGCCCCGCCAAATTGGGGGACAGCTCTACGAAAATTCCGTAAGGTTCCACAGAACGGACGATTCCGGCAACCGTTTCGCCGGCTTTAAACATGGCTACGTTTTCCGCCCAGGTACCAAGCAGTTCCTTGTGGCTCAGCGTAATGCGCCCGTTTTCAATCGATTTGATAATGACCTTAACATCCATCCCGACGGTAAAACGTTCGCGGGGATGATCGATTCTGGAAACGGAAATCGCGTCAATCGGCAGCAGGGCAATAATTCCGCAGCCAATGTCCGCGAAGGCTCCGAAGCTTTCAAGATGGGTAATCCTCGCGTTGATGATATCGCCCGGCGTGAGCTTCTTTACATATTCCTCCATGCATTTTTCCTGCGCGGCCCGCCGCGAAAGCAGCGCGGTTAAATGCCCTTCGGAATCCTTCTGGAAATTCGTTATCATAAAGCAAACCGGTCTGGTCACCCGGGAAATGATAGCTATGTCGCGCACCGTCCCCTCACGAATGCCTAAAGCCCCTTCGTCATGTGGGATAATCCCTTTCATACAGCCTAAATCCACCAGTAAGTTGTGCGAGCTGTCACAAATCAGCGCACGTCCTTCCAAAATTTGTCCATCCCGGCAGGCATCGTTCAGCGCGGAGATGTTTTGCAGCGCCGCGCGGTTTTCCGGCGTATCGATAATCCAACCTTCAGGATAGTAATCAAACATTTTCCTACCTCCTTTATGTGTCTGATTATCTATATGCTTAAAACGGGAAGGTAATACTATCCGCAATTAATTATTAACTTGTTAATTTCATAAATCGCAGCTTGAATATTGTCCTACATTATTATAAAATATAGGTTATCTATGAAGAAAGGAAGAGTTAAAATTATGCATAAAAGCAGACGAATCATTGGCATAATTGCCATTCTTGCGGCAGCATTGAATTTGGCCGCGTGTTCCGGCGGCAGCGCCGAAAGCCAGGTGTCCTCCGCGGTATCGTCGGCCGAAAGCGGTACGGTTTCCCAGCCTTCCGATGACGCCAGAATTCGTCCGGATGATGGAAAGAAGCTGGGGTATCAGTTGGAAAAACCCGCAAACGGGGAAGAGATTGCGGTTTTAACCACCAATATGGGCGTAATAAAATTACGCTTGTTCCCGCAGGCGGCTCCGAAGGCGGTAGAAAATTTCAAGGGACTGGTTCAAAAGGGATATTATAACGGAATAACCTTTCACCGCGTGATTAATGACTTTATGATTCAGAGCGGCGACCCGAAAGGGGACGGAACCGGCGGCGAAAGCATTTGGAATGAGCCTTTTGCGGACGAATTTAATGCGAATTTGGTCAATATCCGCGGCTCGGTTGCCATGGCTAATTCCGGGAAGGACACGAACGGCAGCCAGTTCTTTATTAATCAGAAGGGGACAAAGGAAGCGATCGACTGGAACTATTACCAGGAGGCTTTTGATGTGTACAGGGAGTCTCCGGAAGCGTTTATCCAGCAATACAATACTTATTGGCTCGACATGAGCAAGGTGACGGACGCATATAAGAATATCTATAAACAGTACGGCGGGAACCCAAATCTGGACGGCGCGTACAATATTGTGGAAAAAGGACATACCGTTTTTGCGCAGGTGTTCGAGGGAATGGACGTTGTGGATAAAATAGCGTCCGTGCCCGTCGTAGCAAATGATCAGGGGGAGAAGAGCAAACCCGCGTCGAAGGTATTCATTGAAAAAGCGGAGATTGTTCCTTATAATTCGAAATAGAATCGATAGGGAATGGAGGTTTTTTTATGAATCAGAATGGTTCGGAATCAAACAGAAACCAGCACGATCAGCAGCCCTTTGACTATCAGGAGCATTATCGGCGTCAGAACCAGCAATACCGGAATCCGCCGCCCCCTTATACCCAGTATCCTCAGGACCCATGGCAGCAGCCGCCCATTCCGCCGAAGCCGCCGGTTCGTCCCGGCTATAACCCTTACGGCATGTCGGCGGACAATACGAAAGTCTTTTGCATTATGTCTTATATCAGCATCCTTTGGCTGGTGGGCCTTTTAGCGGACCGGTACAATCCCAAGGTCCGCTTCCATGCGAATCAGGGAATCATTCTTACAATCTTCTATGCCATTTTAAGATTTGTACTGATTCTGCTGACCGGTTTTGTAAATTCCATTTTTGTTATCCCTTTTTCCGGGGTTGTGTTGCTGTCTCAGATTGGCGCCGCGTTAAACGGGTTGCTGACTCTGCTTGTGTGGGGCATTTACCTTTCCTTTGTGATTATCGGCATTATGCATGCGGTACCCGATCGGGAAGAACCGCTGCCGATTATTGGTACATTGTTTCAAATCTTAAGATAACATATAAAATTACCGCCAATTGCATTGACAAGCCAACGCAATTGGCGATATAATCAATTTGTTTGTTGTTTTTTAGTGACTGATATTTAATAGCTATGGAGGGGAACTATGTCAGCAAAATATATCTTTGTAACAGGCGGGGTTGTTTCCGGTTTAGGAAAAGGGATTACAGCGGCTTCCTTAGGGCGTTTATTGAAAGCGCGCGGCCTGAGGATTACGATGCAGAAATTTGATCCGTACCTGAATGTGGATCCGGGTACGATGAATCCGTTCCAGCATGGAGAGGTATTCGTCACGAACGACGGGGCCGAGACAGATCTCGACCTTGGCCATTACGAACGCTTTATCGATGAAAGCCTGACGCAGAACAGCAATATTACTTCCGGCAGAATTTACTGGAATGTTCTGCAAAAGGAGCGCAACGGGGATTATGACGGTGGTACTGTTCAGGTTATTCCTCATATTACAAATGAAATCAAGTCCCGCATTTATGAAGGCAAAGATAATGTTGACGTAGCGATTATTGAAGTGGGCGGTACGGTTGGCGATATTGAAAGCCAGCCGTTTTTGGAAGCGATCCGCCAGTTTGCAACGGAGGTCGGCAGAAATAACTGCCTGTTTATCCACGTTACGCTGGTGCCTTACCTTACCTGTTCCCATGAACATAAATCCAAGCCGACGCAGCACAGCGTGAAGGAACTCCTTTCCATAGGCATTCAGCCGGATATAATCGTCCTGCGGTCCGAAAAGTCGGTTGGAGACGACATTAAAAAGAAAATTGCATTATTCTGCAATGTGAATGAAAATTGCGTGATAGAGAATCTTGACCTTCCGCTTTTGTACCAGGTGCCGCTGGCGCTAAAGGAAGAGCGTCTGGATGATATCGTCTGCAAACGCTTTGGGCTGGACACGCCCGGCGCGGATTTAAGCGACTGGATTGCCATGGTGAATACGGCAATGTCCGTCACGCAGAGCGTGACCATCGGCCTTGTCGGGAAATATGTTGACCTGCACGATGCCTATTTAAGCGTTGCCGAAGCGCTGACACACGGCGGAATTGGCAACAATGTGAAGGTAAATATTAAATGGATTGATTCCGAAACGATTGAGCCGGAGAATGTTGCGGATATCCTTTCCGACGTAAACGGCGTGATTGTTCCCGGCGGCTTCGGCCAAAGAGGGATTGAAGGGATGATTACGGCCATTCGTTATGCAAGGGAGCAGAATATCCCGTGCCTTGGAATCTGTTTGGGCATGCAGCTTATGATTGTAGAGTATGCCCGGAATGTGCTCGGCCTTGCGGACGCCAACTCCGCGGAATTTGACCCGCAGAGCAAAAACCATGTCATTGACCTGATGCCGGAGCAGAAGGACGTCGTTCAGATCGGCGGAACCATGCGTTTGGGGCAGTATCCCTGCAAGCTTGTGCAGGGTACAAAAGC
>JAAYWU010000355.1 GCA_012516295.1 Clostridiales bacterium
TGTCACGGAATATGCATGGACGAATTTTGAAATCCCAAGGGAAATAAAGGCCATCGCTCAAAGAGCGTCTTATGAAAGAATGCGCCACCCTAATTCCGAAATGTTTGGGGAAGGGGTCCCAGAATTGGAGGATGAAGATGAATAACGGCTGTGCCGGTATTCAAAAAAGCTATAGGCCTAAGAAATTTTTCTAAGGCCTATAGTTTCCTATAAGGTTTCGTGTATTTTACGGTATCCATGGTATCCACGAGTTCTGCGCTGACCGCCACCAATGTGAACTGCTGAAAGTCACTGAGAGGGAAGAAAATCATGCGTTTAACAGGCAATTTGCGGCCATCCGCCGCCACGATTCCCTCCCATTTTCCGCGCTGTTAAGCCTTTTTTCAAAAAGTCTTGACACAGGAAAAACAGAGTGTTATAATAATCAAGCGCTGTAAAAATGCTGGCGTAGCTCAGTTGGTAGAGCAGCTGATTTGTAATCAGCAGGTCGGGGGTTCAAGTCCGTCTGCCAGCTCCAAGCGCTAAAAGGAGTTTTGGAAACAAAACTCCATATATGGAGGAGTTCCCGAGTGGCCAAAGGGGGCAGACTGTAAATCTGTTGCTTTACAGCTTCGATGGTTCGAATCCATCCTCCTCCACCAAATGAAAACCCGCATGGTTCTAAAACCATGCGGGTTTTTGCTATGCCCGGAAAGATTGCATAGATAAAATGTTACCCCGAAGCATCAAGCTTGCCCACGAGCAGGACATGTTCACGCTGGCCTTCGTCTTCGACGTAGTGCAGGCAGAGCAAATGTTAGAAGTGGGAGCAGACGTGATCTGTGTCGATAGGCTGCAGTTTTACAGAGTATTTAAATTATTGCATGTTTTTGACCATGTCCCTTATGCGCATGAATAGTTATGTATTAGTAGAAGCAGCTTAACAGAAAAGAGCAATGGTAAACATCCATTGCTCTTACTTCTCCGGCGAAAGTATTGTTTATCATAAGAAAACGCACATGCTTGCGTATCCTTCACAGGGCCTTTCCAAACATATTTAATAAACGCAGATAATGGTTTGACTCGCGCAGGACGTGGTCGCCTAATAATGGGATTATGATCGATTTAATTTTACAGCCAATCAATCCCTGCGTACCCGCGGTGTTAAAATCACGGATTTTTACGGTTGCCTCCAAACTGTCGGCGGTCACTTTCTTTAATGGGGCCGTTCTGTCCATCGCTTGCAGCGCTTCTTTGGTCAGCCGGTCAAATTCATTTCCGAAATTGTCTGCTGCGATGAAAAGATCGTTTTCTGTAGGATCAAGCAGCCCGCGGATAAATTTGGAATGTTCCGCCATGATCCGGTTCCAAAAAGATTCCTGTTCGAACGCTTCGTTCTCAAGGTTTACGTCCTGCCGCCTTTGCAATTTCTCCAGCATGGATACATAGAGCTTCGCTTCCCGCATAATATGGTCGATTAACAGCGGGTAATTTACGGTAAACATCCGGCAGGCTAAAACATTCGACAGGATGTTCCCCTTAAATTGGATAAGCGAGTTTGTTAATTTTATTGCCCGATCATTCAGGCAATAGACCCTTTGTTCCAGCATGGGACTGCTCGTCATCCCATCACCGGATAAACAAAGCTCCGACTGCGTAAGCTCCGTTTGGATGCAAACACCGGTATAGTATGACGACAGCCGCTCCGCCTGCAGCGTATATGGCGTCACAACTTCACCGGATTGCAGTACACTCTGGCAGACCACGCCGTCCGACAGCGCAATTGCATCTGCCAGCAATGCATCAAAGGATTTGCGGAAGGAATCTGCCTGATTTGCGTAGTTCCTGTCTTTCGGTGTAAAGCCTATTTCCAGAAAAAACGAGTGCTCTTTCATGATCCTTCCGAAAAACAAATGCAGGGCAAGCGACTGTTTCATAAATTCACTTTTTGTCAAAATAATCACACCTTATTTTAATTCAATGAAAGGAGGATTTCGTTGAGATTTAACTGGGCAGCCAGCATAAGATAGGTTGGGACCTCTGCCAAGCCCCTTAAATCAGTATATGCGCGATTTCGCCCGTCTGTCAGATGATTAACACCTGCCCGTTTTATTCGGACCTCATTTTCCGCTCCTCAAGGGAATATAGTGTGGCAATCCTCTCAAAGCCATCCGGCTACGGAGCCAAGAGGGGAAGGGAGCGCGGAGGAACTCACGCACCGGCAGATTGCGTGCCGCGAATATTCCCCGTAACTTTTAAGGGCACGGCTCGAAACAGAGTGGAACCGGCGGCAAAGCCAGAGCGGGTATGCGGGGAATGCGCGTCCCCGGCGCAGTATTTACATCGGACTGGGAAAATTGTTCGATTTGTGATAATATTGAAATGGATAGAATTCCCTTGACGCCTTTTTGCCCACCGGCGATCGGGCGGGAAGGAAGGCGAAGCGGAATCAAGCTAGGAAGGAAAGGCCTGATGAGAAAATGGAAGCGATTAAATTAACACCGGCCTGCAAGGACTACCTTTGGGGTGGGAACAGGCTGAGAAACGAATACGGGAAACAGAGCGAGCAGGACATTATTGCGGAAACATGGGAATTGTCCTGCCATCCGGATGGACCCAGCACGATTGCGGAAGGGAAAGAAAAGGGCAAAACACTCGCCCGCTATCTTGAAGAACAGGGGAAAGCCCTGCTCGGGAAAAACTGCGAAGCGTTTGAAGATTTCCCCATTCTGATCAAACTGATTGACGCAAAGGAAAACCTTTCGGTACAGGTGCACCCGGACAACGGCTATGCCGCGCGGGTCGAACATCAGCAGGGGAAAACAGAGATGTGGTATGTGGTTGACTGCGAACCGGGAGCGGCGCTGTACTACGGCCTGAACCGGGAAGTGACAAAGCAGGAATTTCAAAAGCACATTGAAGGCGGAACCCTTCTGGAAGTGCTCAACCGGGTGGAAGTCCATCCGGGGGACGTTTTCTTCATTGAGGCGGGAACCATCCATGCGATCGGCGCGGGAATTCTGATTGCGGAGATTCAGCAGAATTCGAATGTAACCTACCGCGTTTACGATTATGACCGCACCGACGCACAGGGCAATAAGCGCCCGCTGCATATACAAAAAGCGCTCGATGTGGCCGCGCTGAAGCCCGCCCCGGTACGGAAGTGGGAAAAGCATCTGGCAAGCTGCCGGTATTTTACAGTGGATAAAATCGAAACAACTACGGCTGTCGCGATTGATTCGGATGAAAAGAGCTTTCACCATCTTCTGTGCCTGGACGGGAGCGGGAAAGCCGAATGGAAGGGCGGCAAGCTGGAATTTAAAAAAGGAGACAGCCTCTTTTTGCCCGCCGGTTTGGGAGCCTGTACGGTAAGCGGGAATTTCCAGGCCCTGCACACATGGGTTCCCGATCCTCCCGCCTACCGAATCGGCATTGACATTGGCGGAACCAAAATTGCGGTTGGTATCGTGGATGAAAACCTTCGAATAGCAGCGAAACATTCCATACCAACACAGGCGGAACGCCCGTATCAGCAGATTGTGGAGGATATGGCGAAAGCGGTGTTCACCGCGTTGAAGGAAGCGGGCATTTCGCTGGAGCAATGCGCGTCCGTTGGCATTGGAAGCCCGGGGATTTGCGATTCGGAAACCGGAACGGTCATTTATACCAATAATATCAAATGGGAGAATGTCCCCTTAACCGCCGAATTGCAGAAATGGATTCCCCTCCCGGGCGATCTCAGCAACGCTGCGAACTGCGCAGCGCTGGGAGAAGTGGCGGAGGGGGCCGCAAAGGGCTGTAAA
>JAAYWU010000356.1 GCA_012516295.1 Clostridiales bacterium
AAATATGAGAAAATATGAGTGTACCGTATGCGGCTATATCTATGATGAAGAAAAGGGCTGCCCGGATCAGGGAATTGCCCCCGGAACCAAATGGGAAGACGTGCCGGACGATTTTACCTGCCCGGATTGCGGCGCGGGCAAGGACATGTTTGAGCCTGTGCAGTAAGCTTCATATCCCCGCATAACCGTTTCCTTTGCACCCGCGCTGCGGAAAGTTTCCAAAGCCGCGGCGTGAATGCAAATTCGATTTTAAAGAGCCGCTCGGGTCCGTCCCGAGCGGCTCTTATCAGCTCCGCTTATAAAATTGCCCCCCGCCCATTATGGACGACTGGGAGGCTTTTTTCCCGGTTCCGTCAGCCTGGCGGCTTTCGCTGTGCGTTCTATGCGGTCTTACGCTTTGATGGGCTTGAGCTTCATCAGCGCGCGGCAGACGGCCGCCGTAAGCACAGCGGCTACTGCGGCTTCCGGTATGCCGTTTGAAAAGATAACGCCCAGCACAGCGTCATAAACCATGTCTACGGCAATGTGCTTTACTTCTCCATACGCGTCGCGGAAAAGGAAATAAATCAGGTTCATAACCAGAATCGTGTTGGTCATGGAGCCGGCAAGGCCGCTCAAAGCCAGCGACAACATGTCATGCCTGCCCTTCATGGCCTTGCTGAAAAGCGTATAGCAGTAATAGGGGACAACGCCCACCAGAATGCGGGGGAGGAAAGCAACGAGAAGCGCTGCCCAGCTTCCCGTCGTGGTTCCCGGAAGCGGAATCAGCGGGGAAAAGGCAAAGGACAGAAGGGTCGGGGCAAAGGTATTGTTGAAAAAACTCGTAAGGCCGAAAACAAAGCCAAGCCCCGCGCCGATTTTCGGCCCGAGCAGGATGGAGCCGATAATCACGGGCACATGGATGATCGTCGCTTTAATCAGCGGGAGCTGTATGTACCCGATTGGGGTAAAATTTAAAAGGAGGATAATTGCGCAGAAAAGGGCGGTGAGGACCAGTCGGTTCGTGCCGGTTTTTCGATTCATAAATGTTCTCTCCTTCTTGATTAGGAAATACGAATTGCTTGGATGTACCTTGTCATTCAACCCGTGCTTTTTTGGATACGGCTTTCAGCCGGTTTGCTTGTATTGCCAGCCCTTCCAAAAGCAGTTCCGGTTCATAGCGGACTTTGAAATCGCAGTAAGGGACAACGGCTTTCGCGTTTCCGCCGGTAACGATTACGTCTGCGTTGGCGCCAAGCTCCTTCTCAATCCGCCGGACGAGCCCTTCCAGCATCGCCGCCGTTCCGAAGGTCGCCCCCGAAAGCATGCACTCGGCGGTGTTTTTTCCGATTGCCGATTTCGGCCCGTAGAAGGGGATTTCGTGCAGCTGGGAGGTGCCGGCCGCCAGCGCCCGCAGCCCGGTCCGTACGCCGGGCAGAATCACGCCGCCCGCAAAAGCACCGGACGCATCGATTACGTTCAGGGTTGTGGCGGTGCCGAAATCCACGACAATGAACGGAGGCTTGTATTTCTGCAAAGCCGCGGAACAGCATAAAAGCCTGTCCGTTCCTAAAACGCCCGCATAGGCGGAGGTGTCGAATTCCCAGTCCGTCCGGCTGGAGATCAGGACCGGCTCCGGTTGCGAAATCTTTTCCGCCGCGTTCAGAATGATCGCGTTTTTTTCCGGGACGACGGACGAAATCACCGCGCCTTCAATCTCCTCCCGGGATACCCTGCATTTCCGGAGCAAGGAGCGGAAAAGCGCAAGCGCGCGCCTTTCGCAGGAAAGCAGGTGGATGGGAAAGTAGCCGGAAGCGAGGAGCCTTTCTTCGTACAGTCCGTAGTTTACATTCGTATTCCCGATATTGGCCAAAAATATCATAGTGTTTTCTCCTGAAGATGATCGGTTATCGCGCAGAGGATATCGCCGACGTCGGCAAGCGCGCCCTTTCCAAGGTCGCCGCACGCAAGAAGGGATTCCTTCGGCTCGATGATTTCGTATCCGTATTTTTTCAGTTTTTCCAAATTGTCCTTTACAATCGGGTTTTCATACATCCGGGTGTTCATTGCCGGGGCAATCAGCAAGGGGATGCCCTGCATGGCGAGCGCCACGGTCGACAGCATGTCGTCTGCAATGCCGTTTGCGATTTTCCCGATAATATCGGCGGAAGCGGGCGCAATCACGAACAGATCCGCTTTTTTGCAAAGGGAAATATGCTTGACTTCGCGCGGATAGTCCAGCTCGAACATGTCGGTATAGACCCGATTCTTCGACAGGGTTTGCAACGTCAGCGGGGTAATAAACTCCGCGCCGCCCTTCGTTAAAATCACATCGACATTGTAACCGGATTTTGTAAGCGCGTTGGTAATATCCGCCGCTTTGTAGGCGGCGATGCTCCCGGTGACGCCCAATACGATATTTTTCATTTCTGCCCGTCCTCCTTGGCTTTGCGCATTACATGCTCTTTGATTGCCGCGGCGATTTCGGCTTTCGTGTGCAAACGGGTAATCGAGTGGTCTTTTCCCAGCAAAACCGCTTCGTGGCGGTTTTCATCAATTTGTTCCTGGTCGTTTGCCAGAACGAAATCGCACCCGTTCCGCTTCATCAGATTCCGCGCCGCGCCGAAAAGCTCGGCTTCCTCCACACCGGCAAGGAGCTTGAACCCGACTAGAATGGTTTGCGGCTGAAGCTTTTTAAACAGCCCGATGATTTTGGGCGTCTTTTCAAGGCACAGGAATACATTTTCTATGTCCGAGGAAATTTTCTTCGGCCTGTCCCCGCCGTTGTAAGCCAAAAGCGCGGCATGGATCTGCGCGGCAAGGGACTCCGGGCTTTGGCTGCCGTTACCGATGGACTTTGCAAGCTGCGCCGCCAACCATTCGGACGGTGCGCTGTATTTCACCCTGTAGTCGCTGACCGCCATGGAGTGGATGACCGCGTCGTACGCGCGTGCGTGCATTTCCTCTTCCACGGCCCGCTGCAGGCTTTGCACATCGCTGATGCGGAGAATGCGTGCGCGCGGGTTTTTGGGCAGGACGGCATTTTCGGAACAGAGACAGGTTACGGAAACGGACTCGTCCGCAAGAAAGCAGTCCGCAACCAGGCTTCCTAGCCGTCCGGTCGCCGTATTGCTGATTTTACGAACGTCGTCAATCTTTTCCGACGTACCTCCCGCCGTAATCAGAACGTTCAAATATGCCCCTTCTTTCCGTTAAAATAAATCGGAATAAATCAATCCTTTTCCAACTTGGAGCTGCTCATCCACAAGCTCGCCGGAAATGTCGCTGGAAACCGCCAGCGCGCGCAGGCCTTCAATCAGGAACAGAATGGAATCCGCAAGGCGTTCAATGTTTTTGGCGGTGATCGCCCCCGCTTTCTGCCCGAATTTCAGGATTTCCAGAATAATCACCTTCGTGTTGTAGAACTGCTCCGTGTAAAAGTCCCGGTCCGAAACATTTTTGTGCGCGAAGCAGAATTCCATCATGGCGACGAACAGGCTCTTGTCCATGTTTAAAAGGCGCCTTTTCTGGTCCGCGAAAAATTCGTCGACAAGCTGGTTAAAATCCTGATTCCTTTCAATGCTGGTGCGGATACACTCTATTTTCTCCTGATTGTGCTTTTTTACCACTTCGATGAAAATTTCATCCACCGTTGAAAAATAAAGGTAAATGCCGCCCCGGCTGATCCCGCATTCCTCAATAATATCCTTCATGGTAACGCGGTCGAATCCTTTGCGGATAAATACTTGTTTTGCGTTTTTTAAAATCAGCTCTCTTTTTTCAGAAGCTTTTGACATAAGGGCTGGTTCCTCCGATCTGATAAAATATGACACTCGTGTCATATTTTATGGGTAATATTATATGACATCTGTGTCACATAGTCAATAATTTATCAAGCATTATTGTATAAAAAAATCGTAAAGATTTTTAAGGCGGCTTCCCGCAAAAAAGGGGGCGCTAAGGACGCACCCCAATGGAAACAGCCCCGCGGAAAAATCCGCGGGGCTGTCCCAGTATGGC
>JAAYWU010000357.1 GCA_012516295.1 Clostridiales bacterium
GTGCCGTCAAAACGCTGACGGCACTTTTAATTGGGAGGGGTATGAAAAAAGTTATATATAAATCCTTGAAAGGGAAGATTTTTGGTCTGCCGGCCTATGGTTCGGTATTCCGTCCTGTGCCATAGGCTGATAGCAGTAATTAATTTTCAGAGTTTCCGTTATCCTCTTGGATTGATTTTAGTATACAAAGGAATTATGATATTAAAATGAAGATATTATAAAGGTTATAAGAAAAATGTGTTACGAAACTAAAAACGCGAATTTGGCATTAACAAGCAGTTGAAAAGCCTGAATGATGCTCATGGGCATTCAGGCTTTTTCGGCATAAGCTTATTTTATTATATTGGATTTGTCCGGCTGTCATACGCCGGCAAATGAGGCTCTCCGAGAATCCCCCCTTTCTGATCCTCGCCCCCTACGGGAAAACAGGAAGCGGTGCGGATTCATACCGAAGCGGTCACGCTATTGCCTTGCCCCCCCTCTCTACGATTTCAGATTTTACCGCTTCTTTAACGCATTGGCCAACAGAAACCAGCTCGCGTGCGGAATCCATTGCTCCGCCCAGCGCCAGTTATCATCTATTTCATCTGTCGGCTTACGAATGAAGGCGATTCCTTCCTCGTCGTGCAAGGCACTGGTAATGCCGTTGCAAATGCCGCCCGGGCAGTTCATAAAATCGTAGCGTCCTTTAAAGAAATACTGTATATTGTTGCGGCCGTAGCCTTCAATCATACAAGCGTCGAACGGATTGCACCCCATAATCCAGTTCAGCTGGTCCTGCGCAAAGCGCAGCAAATCCTCTTGAAGCTGCCGGTCGGAAGTACGTTCCGCAACGGCGCGGGCTGCACTGGAAAGGGAAGCCAGCCTTGCGTTGTCGCCCTGCCACCATGGCTTTGCCGAGGATTCGTGGCAGTAGAAAAAGCGGTTAACAATCCTCCCGTCGGCGTCGCGGTACTGATACCGGGGATAGCCGAACGGGTTCACACATTGGGAAGCCAGGTGCAGGCACCAGCGCATCGCCTTTTCAGCGGACGCCTCCGCCCGCGCTTTCTCCCGCGCATCCGGTTCAATTTCCGCAAAGGCAAGAAGCGCCAGGACCGGCATTCCCTCATCGGAAGCCGAGTAAAACGGCTCGCCGGGCAGGACCT
The DNA here is from genome assembly GCA_012516295.1 of Clostridiales bacterium. GTDB lineage: Bacteria > Bacillota > Clostridia > Oscillospirales > Acutalibacteraceae > Caproiciproducens. The sequence continues at coordinate 1,149 of JAAYWU010000357.1, forward strand.
CAAACCATGCCAAAGCATCCCCAATGGGGAGCATGCGGTTCATGATGCGGCCGGCCATTTCCTCCGCCCGGACAAGATACGCATATTCGCGTGTTGCCTTATACAATTCCGTCGCGGCAAACAGCGCGCAGTATTCGTCAATCAAATTCCATTGGCCGTCATTTGTATAACGTTCGTTATTATAGTACAGGGTGTCCCATGCGCGCTTCGCCGCGGCAATATACTGTCCCTGTGTAAAATCCGTACCGGGGTAATAGTGGCGGGACGCCGCCGCCAACGCCGCAATACACATTCCCCCTCCTGAACGGAAGCTGACTTCGTAATTTTCGTCACCTATTGTTTCTTCGTCCGCGGTTTCGGCTTTTTCTGAAAACTGATCGCTGGAGTGATGGTATTCGAATCCGAGCCCACGGTTTCCATGCACGCATCCAAACGAATCGCGGCGCAGGATTGCGGTAAAAAACGAACCCGACGGCGCCTGCATACGCATA
>JAAYWU010000358.1 GCA_012516295.1 Clostridiales bacterium
CCTTCGGAACACCGTCCATATTCAGCGCCTTGGATTCCTCCACACTTGCGCAGATATTCAAGTTGGAAAACGAAATGGGATGGAATCCGGATTGAATCACTTCCACCGTTTCGTCATCGGCGTACCCCGTAAGGTCCCCGCTGTAAATTTTTGTCGCTTCCGCGGCCAGCGGGCTGTCTACATATACCGGAAAATCCGGATTGCATTTCACCAGCCCTCTTTCCTTCATTTCGCGGATATAATAAAGCAGCTCCTGCGTACGGCCGACCGCAAAGCTCGGAATGACCACGTTGCCGCCCTCGGACAGGGTCTTTTCAAAGATATCCGCCAGCAGCGCGACATAATCCTGCGCCTTTTCATGGTCCCGGTCCCCGTATGTAGATTCCATCACAACATAATCGGCCTGCTCAATATACTGCGGGTCGCGGATAATCGGCTGGTCGATATTCCCGATATCACCGGAAAAAACAATTTTTTTCGTCCGGCCGTTTTCTGTCAGCCACATTTCCACCGAAGCGGAGCCGAGGAGGTGCCCTGCGTCGACAAAGCGGAACCGCACGCCCTCGCAAAGTTCAACCATTTCGCCGTAAGGATAGGGAACCAGGCGTTCCAGCGTGTCCTGCGCATCTTCAATGGTATAAATCGGTTCCTCCGGTTCCCTGCCCGCGCGCTTCCCCTTGCGGTTCTCATTCACAACGTCCATTTCCTGTATATGAGCGCTGTCGCGCAGCATAATGGAAAGCAGCTTACAGGTTATCCCGGAGGCGTAGATTTTTCCTTGATATCCGTTTTTTACAAGGAGCGGCAGTCGGCCGCTGTGGTCAACATGGGCGTGGGTAACAATAACATAATCAATCTGCGAAGCGTAGAACGGAAGCTTGTGATTGTCGTCTTCATCTGCTCCCTGCTGCAAACCGCAGTCAATCAGAATTTTCTTGCCGTTTACCATCAGGCAATGACAGCTTCCGGTTACTTCGCGGGCGGCTCCGTAGAAAATCAGTTGCATTCTCTTTCCTCCATAGATTATTTTAGGATAATACCAGTTCGAACGGGCAATGGTCGCTTCCCATTACCTCCGGGTGAATGTTGCTTTCGCAGATTCGGTTTTGAATGCTGTTGGATACAAGAAAATAGTCAATGCGCCAGCCGATATTCTTTTCGCGTGCCTTAAACATATACGACCACCAGGTATAAGCGTCCTTTTCGTCCGGATGCAGATAGCGGAAGCTGTCCGTAAACCCGGAAGCCAAAAGCTCGGTCATCTTCGCGCGCTCCTGGTCGGTAAACCCGGCATTTCCCCTGTTGCTCTTCGGATTTTTCAAGTCTATTTCATTATGCGCCACATTCATGTCGCCGCACACAATGACCGGCTTTTTGGCGTTAAGCTGCAGTAAATAGGAACGAAACGCGTCCTCCCAGCGCATCCGGTAATCAAGGCGCGCTAAATCCCGCTGCGCGTTGGGAGTATAAACCGTTACAAGATAATACTCTTCAAATTCCAATGTGATGTAACGGCCTTCCCCTACATGCTCTTCCGCCTGAATATCATAGCTTACGGACAACGGCTCCAGGCGGGTGAATATCGCTGTGCCGGAATACCCTTTTTTCACCGCGGAATTCCAGTACTGCCGGTATCCCGGAAGCGGAATTTCCGCCTGGTCCGGCTGCATTTTTGTTTCCTGCAAACATACGGCATCCGCATCCGCCGTGCGGAAAAAATCCAAAAAGCCTTTATTCATACAGGCCCGAAGCCCGTTGACATTCCATGAGTAAAATTTCACGATTTCGTCCCCCTTATTTTTTCTCCATTCTACCATAACCGCAGGGAAAACACGAAACAGTCCGCAAGAATATTTTGCAATTTTTATTGCCGGCGGAAGCCGCTGGGTTCCTGCCGGTCGAAGCCTGTTTCCCGGCTGCGTTTACAGGACATTAGGCAAAAAGCCCTTTAAACTTCCCGTACGGCCGGAAAGCCCGAAATACAAAAATAGCAGGAGATGCCGAATGAAGGATCTCCTGCCTATACATCTTTACGCAACACGGTTTAAGTATTTGCCGATAGCCGCATAGGGAATCTCTCTCCTCTTCTGGGCTTTGTACGAATAAACTGCCTGCTGACGAGCACTTTTTTTCTGCAGCTTTTTTGCTTCGTTTTCTTCTGCTTCCTGTTTCCTTGCTGCCCTTTTCGCAACTTCCTCCTGCTGCTGAAATTTCGTGATAACCCCGTCTGAAACAAGCTTTTTCAGTTCTGACTCTGTGTACAAGGAAAGATCCGCATAATGCTTTGACTTGGGTCTTTCTTCCGTTCGCTGCTTTTTCTGAGCCTCTAACAGCTTCTCTGGCCGACCAGAAGCTGCCTGCGTTTCCCTCCGCTTTGAATCGTATCCGGCGGCAGCTTTCTCCCCGGTTGAAACTACGGTACCGGCCCGCTGCATCGCGGCCCGTGCCTGTTCGCTGATTTCCACAGAGTCCGTCCTGATATTTTGGCTTCCCTGCGCTTTTTTCTGAATTTCCGTTTCCGGGGTTTTCCGCACGTTGCTTGGGGAAAGGGGAGCCGTACGAAGCGACATTTCGAAATCAGTGTTGATTGCCTGGAGCATTTTATCACCTCCTCCGGTCGAACCCTACAATTAACCGTGATACTGTAATATTTAGTTTGGTTTGTCAAATTATAGCACTTTTTTGTTAATAAACTGTTAACAAACTATTCACAAGCGAAAATTTATCCCTTGAATGAAACTCCTTTTCCCGCTATAATAAAAATACTGAAAAAATACGGAGGAATTAATATGAAAAATCCGATTGTGACAATTACCACCAATGAAGGTTCTATGAAAATAGAGTTGTATCCGAATATCTCGCCAAATACCGTAAACAACTTTATCTCCCTTGTGAAAAAGGGATTTTATAACGGCACGATTTTCCACCGGGTAATTCCCGGCTTCATGATCCAGGGTGGCGATCCGGAAGGAACCGGAATGGGCGGCCCCGGCTACAGCATCAAAGGAGAATTCAGCGGCAATGGCGTCAAAAATGATCTTAAGCATACCCGCGGAGTAATATCCATGGCCCGTTCCATGGATCCGGACAGCGCCGGTTCCCAGTTTTTCATTATGGTTGCGGACGCGCCGCACCTTGACGGCCAGTACGCCGCTTTCGGAAAAGTGATCGAAGGAATCGAAGAAGCGGACCGCATTGTATCCGTTCGCCGCGACCGCAGGGACAGACCCAAAACCGATGAGGTAATGAAGAGCGTTACCGTTGATACTTTCGGAGAGGATTATGAAGAACCAGTCAAACTTAAAATGTAACAGGAGCACAAAATGTCCATTTTTCGCAAATTTATAAAATATTACAAACCTTATCGCGCCTTATTTTACTTTGATATGTTCTGCGCTTTGATTGTTTCGGCAATCGATGTGGCTTTCCCGCAGATTTTAAATTTTCTGGTGAAAGGCCTGTTTACACAGGGAACGCAAATCATCCTGAAAAGCCTTCCGTGGATTGCAGCGGCTCTATTGGGAATGGAGCTTGTGCGTTACGGCTGCCAGTACTATATCACAAGCTGGGGACACATTATGGGCGCAAAAATGGAAAGCGACATGCGGCAGGATTTATTCGATCACTTGCAGCGGCTTTCCTTTTCCTATTACGACAAAAACAACACCGGGGAAATGATGAGCAAGCTGGTTTCCGATTTATTTGACATTAGCGAACTGGCGCATCACGGCCCGGAAAACATTCTGATTTCGCTTTTGAAAATCTTTGGCAGCTTTGCGCTCATGATGCTGATTAATGTTCCCATGACGCTCATCCTGCTGGCTGTCACCCTGGTTATGATCGTGTTCAGCATTGAAAAGAATAAGAAAATGCGGGCAATTTTCATGGATAACCGTAAAAAAATCGCGGGCGTAAATTCCCGTGTGCAGGACAGCCTTGCGGGTATCCGCGTGGTAAAAAGCTTCGGGAACGAGGAACTGGAACAAGAAAAGTTCACCGAAAGCAACCTGCAATTTCTGGATTCCAAAGAGAGCAGCTACTTCATTATGGGCAGCTACCGCGCGGGGACCTCGTTCTTTGAAGGATTATTGTTTCTGACCGTGCTGGTCAGCGGAGGACTCTTCATCGCGAAAGGTACGCTTGCCCCAACCGATTTGGCGGTCTATGCCCTGTACATCAATATCATTATTAACCCGATCGATATTCTGATTGAATTTACCGAGCAGTTTCAAAAAGGGTACTCCGGTTTCCGGCGCTTTGTTGAAGTCGTGGAAACACAGCCGGAAATTGTTGACCGGCCCGGCGCCGTTGATCTGAAGGAAGTAAAAGGCAGCATCGAATACCGCGATGTTTCTTTCAGCTACGATACGGCCAATAACGTACTTGAGAATATCAATATCAAAATCGACGCGGGAAAAACCGTTGCACTTGTAGGCCCGTCCGGCGGCGGAAAAACAACCCTCTGTTCCCTGCTTCCCCGTTTTTACGACGTTACCGGCGGCAGCGTAACCATCGACGGTTACGACGTGCGTGATGTTACGCTGAAATCCCTGCGCAAAGCAATCGGCATTGTACAGCAGGACGTCTACATGTTCGCAGGCAGTATTAAAGAGAATATCGCCTATGGAAAGCCCGACGCAACCGATGAAGAAATTATCGAAGCCGCAAAAAATGCCAATATTCATGACTTTATTGTAAGCCTTGACAAAGGTTACGACACCTATGTGGGTGAGCGCGGAGCACGACTTTCCGGCGGGCAAAAGCAGCGGATTGCCATTGCCCGGGTATTTCTGAAAAACCCGCGGATCTTAATTCTGGATGAAGCCACAAGCGCGCTGGACAATGAAAGCGAGCGGCATATTCAGAAATCGCTGGAAACTCTGTCCAAAGACCGTACCACCCTGGTCATCGCCCACCGGCTGAGCACAATCCGCAATGCCGACGAGATTATTGTCATCGGCGACGACGGAATTGAGGAACGCGGCACGCATCAGGAATTGATTGAGAAAAACGGAATCTACGCAAAGTACTATAACATGCAGTTTGAAGGACTGGATACGGTCATGCAATAAATTGAAATAATGGGCTCTGTTGCAAAGCGATTTAGAATCACGAATTGTACGAATCAACGGCCCAAAACGCAAAGAACACGCCCGGAAACGGCTTAGTCGCATCCGGGCGTGTTTTTTGTACATTATTTACTTTTTTGCACCAGACATTCTTTACTCATCAAAGCGTTTCCACGCCGCTTACCGTTACTCTGGCATGAATGACGGGAACCGCTTTCGGTGCTTCCGGACGGATGGAAACCGCGTTTTGGAAGAGCTTTTCCGCCTCTTTGCATTTTCCTTCTTCAGACGTATAGAAAACGGCAATTACGTCGCCCTTTTTCACGTAATCCCCAATTTTTTTGCGAAGCATGATTCCGGCGCTGTAATCGATGGAATCTTCTTTCTTTTCGCGGCCCGCGCCCAGTTCTACCGAAGAGATTCCGCACCGCTCCGTATTCATTGCGTACAGGTATCCTTCGCTCTGTGCCAAAACCTCATGTGCAATTTTTGCCTGTGGGAAGTTTGCGCTGTCGTCCAGAACACGGGTGTCGCCGCCCTGTGCCGCGACCATTTCCTTTAATTTTGCAAAAGCCTCGCCGTTGTCAATCTGCCTTCTTGCCAGTTTTTTGCATTCCGCAAGATCGCCTTTCCCCGCCAGATACAGCATATTGGCGGCAAGCTCAATGCAGATTTCCGTCAAATCCTCCGGACCGTGCCCTTTCAGCGTATCGCACACTTCCATAATTTCCAGCGAATTGCCGATCGCGTTTCCCAACGGGCGGTCCATATCGGTAATCAGGGCAATGGTCTTACGCCCAACATGCTCGCCGATCGCAACCATTGCCTGCGCAAGTTTAATGGAATCGTCCACAGTCTTCATAAACGCGCCGCTTCCGGTCTTGACATCCAACAGAATGCAATCGGAGCCCGCGGCAATCTTTTTACTCATGATGCTGGAAGCAATCAGCGGGATGCTTTCAATCGTGGCGGTTACATCGCGCAGGGCGTAGAGCTTTTTATCCGCCGGAACCAGATTGCCGGACTGGCCGATGACACTCACGCCGACCTTGCGGACAATATCAAAGAATTTTTCACGGTCAATGGAGGTCTGCATGCCGGGAATCGATTCCATTTTATCGACTGTTCCGCCGGTATGCCCCAAGCCGCGCCCGCTCATTTTCGCCACGCGTACGCCAAGGGAAGCGACAATCGGGGAAATAATCAATGTTGTTTTATC
>JAAYWU010000033.1 GCA_012516295.1 Clostridiales bacterium
ATATTTACTTGACTTTACGCATGCGCTGATATATATTAAGAATACCAGCATAAAAGGATTATGTCGCTGTCGGTTCTGCCACACGGAACAGGGCAGTCTTTTTTAAATTTGTGTGGAGAAATGGTGTGTATTATGGCAGAAATTGTTCTTGAGCAAGACGATCCGGGGCTTCGGGGCTTATGCGACGAATTCAGAGCCAATAATAAGATTCCCCCGGAAAAATTTGAATTGTATCAGGTAAAGCGCGGCCTGCGCAATCCGGACGGAACAGGCGTTATGGCCGGCCTTACCATGATTTGTAATGTACATGGCTATTTAATTGCGGACGGCGAACGGATTCCGGACCAGGGAAAGCTTACATACCGCGGCATCGACGTGAACGATATTGTCAATGGATGCCTTGCGGATAACCGTTTTGGTTACGAGGAGGTTGCATGGCTTTTGCTTTTCGGCGAGCTGCCGAGCAAGGAGCAGCTCCAGACCTTCGTTCGCACGCTGAACAGTTACCGTGAGCTCCCCGAATACTTTGCCGAGGATATGATTATCAAAGCGCCGTCGAAAAATGTTATGAACAAGCTGGCGCGTTCCGTTCTGGCGCTTTACTCCTACGATGAAAACCCGGACGACACATCGCTTGAAAACAATATGCGGCAGGCAATTCAACTGATTGCCCGGCTTCCTACGATTATGACGTACGCCTATCAGGTAAAAAGGCGCCACTTTGATAAAAAGAGCATGTATTTCCATCCGATTGACCCGAAGCATTCCACGGCGCAGTCCATTCTGAATGCAATCCGGCCAGACAGGAATTTTACGGATGAAGAAGCGAAGCTGCTCGACCTCTGCCTGATGCTTCACGCGGAGCACGGCGGCGGGAACAACTCCACCTTTACCGTCCGCGTCCTTTCTTCAACCGGCACGGACACGTATTCCGCGATAGCGGCCGCAATCGGTTCCCTGAAAGGCCCGCGCCACGGCGGCGCCAACCACAGGGTTATGATGATGATGAGGGACATCATGGAGAATGTGCACAACTGGGAGGACGAAACCGAGCTTTCCCGATACCTTGGTAAAATTGTCCGCGGGGAGGCCGCCGACCATTCCGGCTTAATTTACGGCATGGGGCACGCGATTTATACGCTTTCCGATCCGAGGGCTGTTATCCTGAAGGACAAGGCCCGCAAGCTGGCGGAAGAAAAGGATATGCTCAAAAAGTTCGAGCTGTTTGAGCGGGTGGAAAAGCTGTCCCCCGATGCGTTTGCCAAGGTGAAGGGCGAGCGGAAGGTCATCTCTGCCAATGTGGATTTTTATTCCGGCCTTGTCTACGAAATGCTGGGGATCCCAAGCGATCTGTACACTCCGCTTTTTGCGATTTCCCGTATTGCCGGCTGGTGCGCCCACCGTATGGAGGATATGGTAACCTGCGGCAGAATTATGCGTCCTGCGTACCGTTCCCTGTCGAAAAGCAGGCCCTACATACCCCTTGAAAAACGCGACGCGCAGTAATATCGGAAGGAAGATATGATGAAAATTAAAAATGCCTGGATTGTCTTTGCTGTTACATTGCTGATTACCCTGCCGCTCCGGCTGTATCAAATCTGCTTCTTAAGTGAAGAAGGCACAGGATTTTATACCGACGGAATTCGAACGACGGCAATTATTTCCTCTGTACTTGCGGTTGGGACCGCCCTGATGATTATGATGTCTGCTATGGACCGCAGGAGCCGCGCGCCCTACAGCCCGATTCGCAGCATTCCGGCTGCGGCTTTCGGGATTCTGACCGGCGTGGGCGTGATTGCGGGATGTGTCACAACCCTTTTCGGAATCGAAAGCCTGCAAAGCCAGCTTGCCTATACCGCTTTAACGGTTCTTGGGGGTTTCGCGGGGATCGTATTGATTCTTGCCGGCTCCAATTTTGCGGCGGGGAAAAACACCTTTGAAAATCAGCCCCTTCTTGCGCTGGTGCCTTCCGTGTGGGGCTGCGCATGCCTTGTCGCCATGTTTATCCGTTTTGTGGCCGTTGTGAATGTGGCGGAAAATATTTACGATACCTTTACGGTGATTTTTATTCTGCTGTTCCTGTTCCATCAGGCAAAGCTGCTTGCACGTATAGATGATGAAAAAAGTGGAAAAATGATTTATATGTTTGGCATTCCGGCGGCGCTCATGGCCCTGTTAACCGGCATCTCCGGCACCGTTGAGCAGGTAGTCCATGTTACCCGCCAGGGGCTGTTCCCATCCGGCTTCTACCCGGCCAATATTCTCTTTGCGCTGTATATTCTTTTCTTCCTTGCGGCGGTCTCCAAAAATTCCGTTGTCCGGGTGTCGGCCGATATTCAGGAATTTGTGCGGGAGCCGGCGCAAACGGCAGAAGGGGGAGCGGCAGAAGGCGGAACGGAGGAAGAGAATGCCGCGCTGCCCCAGGAGAGCTGTGTGGAGTATCTTACAAGGATCTATGGCAGCGATATCTGCTTTTTCAATCATACGAACAGCCCTTTTCTGAAGAGAATTGAAAAAAGCTAGTTAAAATTATATCAAATCACTTGTAAAATGGCGTAGAATGCTATAAAATAGGAAAAGAAACAATAAATTTCAGGAGGTATTTGTTTTATGTCTATTAAAGTTGGCATTAACGGGTTTGGCCGCATCGGCCGCTTAGTATTCCGTGCAGCAGTCGCCCAGCCGGAAACATTTGAAATTGTTGGTATTAACGATCCGTTCATTGATGTAGATTACATGGTCTACATGGTAAAATACGATACCATGCATGGTCATTTCCAGGGCGACGTTAAGGCTGAGGACGGCAAGCTGGTCGTCAACGGCAAAAAGATCGAAGTTTTTGCTGAAAAAGAGCCTTCTCAGATTCCGTGGGGCAAGATCGGCGTTGAATATGTTGTAGAATCCACCGGTGTGTTCTGCACAACCGAAAAGGCTTCTGCCCATATCGCAGCCGGCGCAAAGAAAGTTGTTATTTCCGCGCCTGCAAAGGATAAGGAAACCCCGACTTTTGTATGCGGCGTAAACCTCGACACTTACAAGAAAGACATGAAGGTTGTTTCGAATGCTTCCTGCACAACAAACTGCCTTGCTCCTCTGGCTAAGGTTATCAACGACAAGTTCGGCATCGTTGAAGGCCTGATGACAACCGTTCACTCCACAACCGCTACCCAGAAGACCGTTGACGGTCCTTCCAAGAAAGACTGGAGAGGCGGCCGTGCGGCAGCCGGCAACATCATTCCTTCTTCCACCGGTGCTGCAAAGGCATGTGCGCTTGTTATTCCTGAAGTAAAGGGCAAACTGACCGGTATGTCCATGCGCGTTCCGACTCTGGACGTTTCCGTTGTTGACCTGACCGTAAGACTTGAAAAGGCAACCACTTATGAAGAGATCTGCGCAGCCGTTAAGGAAGCTTCCGAAGGCGAAATGAAGGGCATCCTCGGCTACACCGAAGACGCGGTTGTTTCTTCCGACTTCCTCGGCGATCCCCGCACTTCTATCTTTGATAAGAATGCCGGTATCATGCTGAACGATCATTTCGTAAAGCTTGTTTCCTGGTACGACAATGAGTGGGGTTACAGCAACAAGGTCCTTGACCTGATTAAGCACATGAACAAAGTTGACAACGAATAAGATCTGATTTTCCAGTCCCCGCGGTGAAAACCGCGGGGACTTTTTTATACTCTCCCGGTACCACAAAAAGCGACATAAAGAGAATGCTATACTGAGAACAGCTCAGTTTGTTACAAGGTCAAAAGGCATGATTTTTATAACAAAATAACTAAAAATATGGAAT
>JAAYWU010000359.1 GCA_012516295.1 Clostridiales bacterium
ACCCGGCATGATGGAAGAGCCGTTCTGCTTCGCCGGCAGGCTGATTTCCGCAATGCCGGATTTCGGCCCGCTGGAAAGCAGGCGCAAATCATTCGCCATTTTTGAAAGATTCACCGCACAGGTTTTCAGCGCGTTGGAAACCGCCACAAAGCCGTCCAGATTCTGTGTGGCGTCGACCAAATCGTCCGCCTGCCGGATTTCGATTCCGCTGAGCTTACGAAGATTTTCAACAATGTGTTCCAGGTAGGAGGGACTGACATTGATCGCCGTTCCGACGGCGGTTCCGCCCATATTCACAGCGCGGATTTCTCCCTCGGCTTTTTCCAGGCGCCGGATGTCGCGGTCGACAACGGATGCGTAAGCGTGGAACGACTGGCCAAGCCGGATGGGGACGGCGTCCTGAAGCTGGGTGCGCCCCATTTTCACGATGTCGTTGAATTCGACTCCCTTTTGCTTTAACGCGCCGCTCAGCCGTTTCAGCTGGGCGATGGCCTTCGGCATCAGCATCAGCGCCGTCAGCTTTCCGGCGGTGGGGAATACGTCGTTGGTCGACTGGGACCTATTCACATGGTCATTGGGATGCACAACCGTGTAGTCGCCCTTTTTTCCGCCCAGAATCTCGATAGCCCGGTTCGCAATGACTTCGTTTGCGTTCATATTTGCCGAAGTCCCGGCGCCGCCCTGAATCGGGTCGACGATGAACTGGTCGTGCCATTTGCCCGCAAGGATTTCATCGCAGGCCTTTACGATGGCGTCCGCTCTTGTCCGGTCGAGCAGGTTCGCTTCGCAGTTGGTAATCGCGGCCGCTTTTTTTATCTCGGCCAAACTATTTATAAAGCAATCGTTCATCCGTAAGCCGGTAATGGGAAAATTCTGTTTTGCCCTTAACGTCTGAACCCCGTAATAGGCTTCCTCCGGTACTTCCAAGCTGCCAATCGAATCGCTTTCGATTCTTGTTTTCATTTTTTCTTTTGCCTCCTCCAATGCATTCCGAAACACAACATAACTTTTGCTATTAGAGGATAGCACCGGAAAATCGACACGTAAATACATGCCGGCAAAAGGAAAATTAAATATGGAAACAGAACTTGAAAGTTAACAAAAATAAGTTTTTCTTCAATATACTTTCTTTTTCAACTTGTTTTCAAACCGTTTTTGGGGCGGGATTTATTTATCCTGGTACTCCTGCTCGCAGTAAATGCAGCGGTAGCGCTGCGTTCCGTCCTGCGTAAGGCGGAACACATGATCGATTTCCTCTTCAATGCTGGTGATGCAGCGGGGGTTTTTGCATTTGATCACATTGGTAAGAGTTTGGGGAAGAACCAGCTTCTTCTTTTCAATGATCTTCCCGTTATCAATAATATTAACGGTAATATTGTGGTCGATGAAGCCAAGCACGTCAAGGTCCACATCGGTGGTCCCTTCGATTTTAATGATATCCTTTTTCCCCAGCTTATTGCTCTTTGCATTTTTAATGACCGCAACGCAGCAATCCATTTCGGACAGCTTCAGCAAATCATAAATTTTCATACTGCTGCCCGCGCGGATATGGTCCAGTACAATTCCTTTTTCCAAGCTGGCGATATTAAGCATGTTCTACCTCCAAAAGCGTCATCATCAATGCCATTCTTACGTACACGCCGTTTTGAACCTGATCGAAATAGGCGGCGCGCGGGTCGTCGTCTACCTCCAGCGCAATCTCGTTTACGCGCGGCAGCGGATGCAAAACCGCCATATCCGGCTTTGCGTTTTTCATTTTTGCCGTTGTCAGAATATAGCTGTCTTTCAGGCGGATATAATCTTCCTCGTTGAAGAAACGCTCCCTCTGTACCCTTGTCATATAAAGGATATCGAGCTGCGAAATCACGTCCTCGATATTTTCAACTTCCTCATAAGGAATATTCTTTTCCTTGAGGACATTGTCGATTATGTAGTCCGGCACCCGCAGCTCTTCCGGGGAAATCAGCACGAAGCGGATGCCCTCGTACCTTGATAAAGCCTTAATTAAAGAATGAACCGTCCGGCCAAACTTCAAATCGCCGCACAGTCCAATGGTTAAATGATCCAGCCTGTGCTTTTTTGCACGGATGGTCATTAAGTCTGTTAATGTCTGCGTCGGATGCTGATGCCCGCCGTCGCCGGCATTAATAACCGGAATTTTGGAATACCGGGAAGCTCTTAACGGAGCGCCCTCTTTCGGATGACGGATTGCGCAAATATCGGCATAACAGGATACGGCCCGAATTGTATCAGCAACGCTCTCCCCTTTCGCAGCAGAACTGCTGTTTGCAGAAGAAAAGCCTAATACACTGCCTCCCATGTTCAGCATTGCGGATTCAAAGCTTAAACGGGTGCGTGTACTAGGCTCATAAAATAAGGTTGCTAATTTTTTCCCCGAACAGACTTGCGAATACTTTTTTGGATTTTTTGCAATATCATCGGCTAAATCCAATAGCTTGTCAATTTCCTGTACGGATAGGTCGAGTGGATCGATCAGATGTCTCATTTTTACCTCCATCATCTTCAAATTGCGTCCGGATGCCCGAAAAGAAGCACACCCTGAAAAATTCAAAGTGTGCTGCTCAGTCATGAACCGGAATGGTTTTTGTTTTATAGTATACGCTAGCGCGCCGCCGATGTCCATTGTAAGAACTTATAAAATGCACCTGCAACTCACCGACAATACTTGTTTAGAATAACGGAGAGCGGAGAAAGCACGATTATCCGTCTGATTTTTCCGCCCGCCCTGCTAATCGGGCAGGAAACCCCGCAGGGCCGGACAGCTTTTTTGGCTGTCCGGCCCTGTCGGATTGGGTGTATGAACATCAGTGCCCCCGAAAACGGGCATCGGACGGTATTGGCGTATTACAGGTTCTCCCGGCAAAAATCGCCGATTGCTTTTATGTCCTGCTCTTCATTCTTTCCGGACGCCGCAATTTCAATGGTATCCCCTTCCTTTACGTGCAGCGCCATTACCGCGAAAAGCTTCTTCGCGTTCGCGTTTTTTTCGCCGCAGGTAATGGTGATTTCGGAATCAAGCGCCTTTGCCAAATTCACCAGGAGCCCTGCCGGCCTTGCGTGCAGGCCGTCGGCATCGGTAATGGTATATTGTATTGTTTTCATCTTTATTTTCCCCTTTGCGTTTTCCTGTTTTGCTTTGATTCCTATTTTTCATATTGGGCAACAACGGTTTCTCCCGCTTTTGCGTCCCCTGTCTGCAGGGACAGATTTTTCAGGTCCCTAATATTGGTCACAATACAGGGAGAGGCTGTACTGTAGCCCTGTTCCTGAATAAATTCCAGATCCATGTCCATCAGCTTTTGTCCGGCCTGGACATGATCCCCCTGCTTTATATGGCAGCAAAATCCCTTCCCCTTCAGCTCAACGGTGTTGATGCCTAAATGAATGAGCACTTCCGCCCCGTCGTCGCCCTCAATACACAGGGCATGGTAAGAATGCGCGATGTTGACCACCTTACCGGCTACCGGCGCGACCACTTCCCCCTTTTCCGGAAGAATCGTCACACCGTCCCCCAGAACCTTCCCGGAAAAGACGCTGTCGGGCGTTTCCGAAACGGGAACCGCCTTGCCGGTCAGCGGGGCTAAAATTTCGAACTTCTTTTTCTTTCTAGTAAATAATCCCATAGGAACCTCCAGTGATATATTCTGCATAAACCCGTTGATTGGAACGGAAAAGTCGGCGGGCGTGCTTCCGACCGAAGCCGAAAGCATTCCCCGCCGCTGTGATTTTCAACTTATTCGGCTCGGTACTGCTTTACGCAAGGAATTTCTTCATTGCGTTAACCAGCATTTCCGCCTTTGTACCGACGATAACCTGCGTTACCTGATTTCCAGCTTTCAACAGCCCCGAAGCACCAAGGGACTTGAATGCTGTTTCATCCAGTTCCTTGTTGCTTTGCAGCACCAAGCGGATTCTCGTAATGCAGGAATCAATTTCCTTAATATTTTCCGCGCCGCCGAGCGCCTCAATGTACTGCTTCGCCAAATTATCAAAGCCCTGATCTGCCACAAGCTTTGCAAAGTCAGCCGGTTCGTTGTCGTCCTCGCGGCCGGGTGTTTTCAGGTTGAATTTCTTTATAAAGAACACGAACAGGAATAAGTAAATTACCGCAAACACAAGGCCGACCGGAATAATCATCCAACCGTTGCGTGCTATGTTCCAGTTGAGCAGGTAGTCTGTCAAACCCGCTGAAAAAGCAAAGCTGTCGTGAATGCCCAGCATACTGCAGACAACGAGGGATACACCCATTAACACCGCATGGATCAAGTACAGAACCGGAGCAAGGAACATAAACATAAACTCAATCGGCTCGGTAATACCCGTTAAGAATGCCGTAAGGGCAACGGAGAACAGAGCGCCGCCAACGGCGGTTTTGTTTTCTTTCTTCGCGCATACGTACATCGCCAGAGCTGCCGCGGGCAGAGCGAACATCATAATCGGGAAGAAACCGGCCGTAAAGTGGCCGCCGGTCGGGTCGCCGGCAAGGAAACGGTTAATATCACCATGAACGACCGTGCCGTCCGGTTTTGTAAAATCGCCGAACTGGAACCAAATCGGCGTATTAATGACGTGATGCAGTCCCACCGGGATGAGCAGGCGGTTAAGGAAACCGTAGATGAACTCACCCGGGCCTTTGCTTGTAAGCATCCAGTTCGCCGCCGCGTCAAGCCCCTTCTGGATAGTCGGCCAAATCACGCCCAAAACAGCCCCCACGGCAAGGGAAGCGCCGCCGGAGACAATCGGGACAAATCTTCTGCCGCCGAAGAACCCGAGCCAATCCGGCAGCTTCGTATCCTTGAACCGGTTATAGAGCAGTCCGGCAATAATACCGGCGATGATTCCGCCGAAAACCGCCATGTTGATTTTGGTCAAATCCTCTGGCAGGCCGCCCTCCGGCAAAAAGATGGTATGTACCTGTAAAGCATAGTTTACCGCCTGGCTGGATTCGGTAAGAATATAATAGCAGATTGCGCCGGCTAAGCCCGCCGCGCCGTGGTTGTCTTTTGCAAGGCCCACAGCAATGCCGATTGCAAACAGCATGGGCAGATTGTCGAACAGGACTCCGCCCGAGTTTTGAATAAACGGGATGTTGAGCAAATCCGGCTGCCCAAAACGTAAAAGAAGACCAGCAACAGGAAGTACCGCGATTGGTAACATCAATGATTTACCAAGCTTTTGAAATGCCGCTAAAACCTTTTGCATTGTTTTTCCCCCTAATAATAATAAATATTTTGAATCGAGTCCCCTCGATCAGGTTACCAGCTGCTTAAGCTTTTCAATATCCGTCGCTATGAACGCAACCGCGTCGCCGCAAAGGCGGATATCCATCTCCTTTTCGATCACCTCTGCAACCTTTGAAGCCATCGCATACGAATCGGTCATGCTGAGCTTTACCTGTTGGCTTAGCTTCATGGTGATCGGGTTTTGATTGGCGGTTAAGTTGACTAGGCAGTGTACGGAAAGCAGAAAGCTTTTGGCGGGCGCGTGCGCCATATCCAGTTTTTTTCCGAGCATGGCGCCGACCATATCCAGAATTTCGCTGTACACCCTTGTATTTTTTATGGTTGTGCGTATGTGTTTGTTTCTGCGGGCGGAACAAAGATGAAGCGCAATAAAACCCGTTTCGCCGTCGCCGATTTCAATGCCGATGCGTTCCTTTATGATTTCCGCGGCGATCTGCGCTATTTCATACTCTTTACTGTAAAGAATAGAAATTTCCCCAATGAAGGGATTGTCAATCGGCAACCCCATTTGCAGGCATTCGATTCCAAACGTAATATGATCGAGTAAAGCGCCGAAGAGTTTTTCGTTTTGAATGCCCAGCTTTTTGCGCGCAATTTCAACAATCTCGCGCGTTATCTGTTCTACCTTCGCTTCTTCCAGACTGAGCTGTCTGAGCTTACTTTCGCTCCCGCTGCTGTCCAGGATGTAAAAAATCTTCTGCTGCGCCGTATTTTCGTCCACAGTATCTCCCGGCCTTTTCCCAAAGCCAATGCCTTTGCTCATCAGAACGATCTGGCTGCCATCCGGCTTTTTAGCAAGATCCGCATTGTTGTTCAATGCCTTAATCACTTTCAAGCCCATTTCGGGAGCCCCCACATCTTTCAATTTTTTATAGCATTCCCCATCTTGACGATTCAGCTTCAAATCCCCCCTCAAAACGCAAAAAAGGCATAAGCAGTCAGACCCCTTAAAAAGGAGATCTGAAAGCTTATGCCTGATCGAATCAGTTACATACTTCAATTTTCTTTTATTATAATTAGTTCCTATGCAATTGTCAATATGTTATGAAAATTTTTCTTTCTCTCATTATTTTTATGGAAATTAATTCCTTTAGTCATGAGAAATCTTGCTAAACCGGCGCATTCCGGCGCGAGCACTTTACTAACGGCCCTGCCGGGATTCCGGTTCGCACAACTCCAGGTAAGAACGGATATAACCGTCCGCTTCCCGCTGAATGGTTTCCTTTTCATATTCCGAATACGGATCGTAAACCCCGCAGGTGTGGAATCCCACTGCTTTGGCTCCCCGGATTCCAAGGGAGATATCCTCAAACACCATGCAGTCGCCCGGCTTCAGACCGACCCGCTGTGCCGCAAGCAGGTAGACATCCGGAAAACCCTTTCCACGCGCAACCTCGCTTAAGTCGGCAAAGGCGTCGAACAATCCCAGCACGCCGTTATTTTGGAGCGCCGGGCGGTACAGCTCCTCTGCCTGCGCGGTTGCGACCGCCAGCTTTACGCCCTTGCTTTTCAACTGGCGAAGGTACGTTTCGGCATACGGCTTCAGCCGGATTTCCGACCGGTAGGCTTCTTTCGAAAGCGCTATCCACTCCGCAATCACTTCCTCCGCTGTTTCGGGCAGCGAAAAGCGGGAAATGGTATAATCCGCCGCGTCGCCGTAGCTCATAGGGGTTACCTTCTCGACATAATCCTCCGGAAGCGCAATTCCCCTTTTTGCAAGGAACCGCTCGTCAATCTTCGCCCAGATTCCCATGGAATCCAGCAGGGTTCCGTCCAAATCAAAAATCGCTCCTTTAAAATCCTTCATTCGCTTTTCTCCTTAAATATCTCCAAAAGCTCGCTTGCGGCTTTGCGGATATCGGGCTGGGCAATAATCGCGGAAACCACCGCAAGCCCGTCGACGCCGATGCTGCGGAAAGCGGGGGCGGTTTCCCGGTTAATCCCCCCGATGACGACGATGGGCAGGCTTACCGCTTCCCGGATTTTCAAAAGCTCGTCCATGGAAACGATCGCCGCGTCGGTTTTGGTTCCCGTTGCGTACATGGCGCCAACGCCAAGGTAATCCGCGCCGTCCTTTTCCGCCTGAACCGCTTCTTCCAAAGTGGAGGCAGAGACCCCGATGACCTTATCCTCCCCCAGAATCCGGCGCAGGACTTTGCAGGGCAGGTCGCTCTGCCCCACGTGCACGCCGTCGGCGCCGGCAGCAAGCGCGATGTCCGGACGGTCGTTGATAATCAGGGGGATATTGTACCGGTCGGTCACCGCTTTTACCGAACAAGCGGTTTCGTAAAAGGCACGCGAGGAGCAATCCTTTTCCCGAAGCTGAATCAGTGTGCAGCCGCCGAGAATCGCCTGCTCCACCGCCTCTTCCACGGTGGGGGTGGACATCAGCCCCCGGTCGGTGCAAAGGTACAGCGAATAGTCGATTTTACGCTTCATCCAACTTCCCCCTTGCTTCCATTACAGCGGAATCCAACCGGCTCAGCGCGTCAATGACTGCAATATGGAAACCGCCGGTGCCGAGATGCCCTGCTTTTTCATAGGCAATTTCCCCCGCGATTCCCATGGAGGCAACGCCGGCAGCCGCCGCAACGAACGCGTCCTTGTTTGCGCCCGCGTAAGCGCCGGCCAGCGCGCTCGTCATGCAGCCCGTTCCGGTTACTTTGCTGAGCATCGGGTGGCCGTTATGAATCTTTACAACCCGTTTGCCGTCGGAAATCACATCCACCGCACCGGTGATTGCCACGGTGCAACCCAGCCTTTCGGCGGCCAAGCCTGCTACGGAAACCGCATCACGGCGCCCATCCACGGCGGAAGCGTCCACGCCCTTGGTGGCCGCGTCCAGCCCGGCGACAAAGGAAACCTCCGAAATATTGCCGCGCAGGATTGTAATTTTTACCTGTTCAAGAATCGTCTTCACGGTGTCGTTGCGCAGCTTGGAAGCACCCGCGCCGACCGGGTCGAACACGACCGGAACGCCGCATTCGTTCGCCCTCTTTCCTGCTGCGAGCATGGAATCGACCGTGTGCCGGTTCAGCGTGCCGATGTTCAGTACGAGGGCGGAGGAAATCGCGGTAATCTCGCCAGATTCCGCAAGGTCGTCCGCCATGATTGGCGACGCGCCGATGGCAAGCAGGGCGTTCGCACAGTCGTTTACGGTAACGTAGTTTGTAATGTTATGTACCAGCGGAGCGGCTTCCCGAAGGCGGGCAATTGCCTGTGAAATTTCTTTTGTAATCGTATTCATTTCTTGCATTTCCTTTCTCGTTCGGAGCAGAATTCGACCTTTTTGCCCTCCAGAATCTGATTGGTCGTGCGAACGGCGCACATCTTGCCGCACATGGAGCAGGTGTGCCGGTCGGCCGGAGGGGTGCTTTCAAAGTACCGCTTCGCTTTTTCGCCGTCAATCGCAATGCGGAACATTTCGTCCCAGTCCATTTTGTGGCGGGCATGCGCCATTTGATCGTCCCAGTCGCGCGCGTGGGGAATGCCCTTTGCAATATCCGCGGCGTGCGCGGCTATTTTGCTGGCGACGATTCCCTCTTTTACGTCGTCCAGATCGGGCAGGCGCAGATGCTCCGCAGGCGTAACATAACAAAGAAAGTCCGCCCCGCTTGCTGCCGCAATCGCGCCGCCGATCGCCGCGGTGATGTGGTCATAGCCGGGCGCGATATCGGTTACCAGCGGGCCGAGCACATAGAACGGAGCGTTGTGGCAGATGCGCTTTTGCAGCTTCACATTTGCCGCGATTTCATCCATGGCCATGTGGCCGGGGCCTTCCACCAACGCCTGCACGTCCTTTTCCCATGCGCGCCGTGTAAGGTTGCCGATTTCAATCAGCTCGCTGACCTGCCCCGCGTCGGAGCTGTCGTTCAGGCAGCCGGGGCGCAGCGCGTCGCCCAAGCTGATGGTAACGTCGTGCGCACGCAGGATTTCCAGCACCTC
Organism: Clostridiales bacterium; assembly: GCA_012516295.1. GTDB lineage: Bacteria > Bacillota > Clostridia > Oscillospirales > Acutalibacteraceae > Caproiciproducens. The sequence continues at coordinate 9,210 of JAAYWU010000359.1, forward strand.
ATCGTAGTATTCAAAGAACGGATTTTCGTTGCCCGTCATTTCCATCCATGCGAATAGAAGGGAGCCGCCGCGGGAAACGATGTTCATTTTGCGCCCTTCCCTGCGGAACGCTTCCAACGCGCGGCGGTTAATCCCCGCATGAATAGTCATAAAGTCAACGCCCTCCTCGGCGTGTGCTTTCACAACCCTTAAAAAGTCCTTTGCCGAAATTTCCAGCAGATCCTTATCCAGGTAGCCGATCGCGTCGTACATGGGAACCGTCCCGATCATTGCCGGGGATTTCGCAATCAGTTCGCGGCGGAAGGTGTTGGTTTTGCCGTAATTGCTCAAATCCATGATTGCTTCCGCGCCAAAACGCAGGGCCATCTCCACCTTTTGCATTTCCACATCGTAGTTTTTGCAGTCGCCCGAAATTCCAAGGTTCACGTTGATTTTTGTTTTCAGCCCCGTACCGATTCCTTCCGCGGAAAGCGCGGTGTGGTGGATATTCGCCGGAATCGCCACCTGACCGCACGCGACCAGCGCCCGCAGCTTTTCCGGCTCGACGCCTTCCTTTTTCGCTACGGTTTCCATCTCTTTTGTAAGAATGCCCTTCTTGGCTGCTTCCATCTGTGTTTTATAATTCGGCATGGCAGAGTCCTCCTTTTTGATAAAGGGTATAAAAGTGATTGGTCGGGCCGTGCCCTTTTCCAATGGGCAGAGCATGCCGAATGGCGGTTGTCACATACTCCTTCGCCGCTTTTACGGCTTCAACCGTTCCCATCCCGTTTGCCAGATTTGCCGCGATGGCGGACGACAGCGTGCAGCCCGTTCCGTGGGTATTTTTTGTTGGAATCCGTTCCATAACAAAAGTATGAATATCCCTGCCGACGTACAGAATATCCACCGCGTCGCCCAAAAGGTGCCCGCCTTTTATAAGCACGTTCCCGGGACCCATTTCCGACAGGAGCACCGCGGCCCGCTTCATTTCTTCTTCGGTTTCGATTTTTCTGCCCGTCAGGGCTTCGGCTTCCGGAATATTGGGTGTAATGAGAAACGCCCGCGGAAGCATTTCCTTCTTTAGCGTTTCCAGCGCTTCCGGCTGCATCAGCGCGCATCCGCCCTTTGCCACCATCACCGGGTCAAACACCACGCCGCGCGGACGGTACTGCAAAAGCTTGCCCGCTACCGTTTTCATCTGCTCTTTGTTTGACAGCATTCCGATTTTCACGCCGTCGACCGGTATATCTTCGAAAACGGCGTCGATCTGGTCGGCAATGATACCCGGCGCAACATCTTCAATGGAGATCACCCGGCAGGTATTTTCCGCGACAACGGAAACAATGACGCTCATCCCGTACACACCGTGAGCGGAAAAGGTTTTTAAATCCGCCTGGATACCCGCTCCGCCGCTGCAGTCCGAGCCTGCAATGGTTAATACATTTTTGATAGTAATTCCTCCTTCGAATAAACAGCACACGGAAAGCCGGAGTCGGCGTCCCCACTTAAACGGTCTCCCCGAAAAGCAAAACAGGGTTTGCAGGGAGATGTTCCACCCTGCAAGCCGGGAAGGAAAGCGGGCCCGCCCATCGGCAAGGAAAATAAAAAATGCCCGCCGTCATGGCGAGCATTCATCCATCTCGATTTTTCTCAATTCAAAAAAGCTCCCTACGACAGTATTAACTGACAGGTTCAAAGGGTCAGGTTCTACCTTCTCAACTCCGAAGAGTCCCCCCGTGTTCTTATTCAATTTTACTGCTATCATATCGCTTTTTTACGGTTCTGTCAATTCACTCCCCGCAGATTTATTTCGAAATAACAGCGAAATATTGCTGATTTATTCATCAATTGCTAAAATTACTAAATAGTATAAGACAATTTAGTAAATCTGCATATCAGCATGATTGATCTTGTGTGATATTACTAAAAAGCAATACGTTAATTTCAACAAATAAGACAATATGCGGAATAATTATGTGGGTTTCAAAGAAATGTGTCATTCATTTAAGCATTGCTTTCGGAGCTGGTATTATATAATGAAATTAGGAGGTAAAGTCGAAAATGTTTAGCAAAATAAGCAGACGTGAACGAGAAATCATAAATTTGCTTCATCAACAGGATGAGTATGTTACTGTTCAGTTCATTGCCAACAAAATTCATTATTCTGAGAAAACCGTACGCAATGACTTAAAAAAAATCAGTAACTATTTAAGTCACGCCGGCTTAGGAGAGATATCCGCCAAGCCCAAAAAAGGGGTGAAGTTGCCGGTCACTTTCGATCAATGGAAAAAACTGCAAAACGCAGTCAAGCAATTTGAATTTGTTCCGTCAGCGGATGTTTTTACCGAAGAACGAAAATATCAAATTTGCCTTTTGCTTTTACTAAACCGAAGCATGAGAGTTGCAG
>JAAYWU010000360.1 GCA_012516295.1 Clostridiales bacterium
CCGTTTTAAGTCCCAAAACCTTTTGCAAATGAGCCGAAGCCTTTTCACAATCCGACCTGTACCCTTTTGCCAGAATTACAACAACCTTGTTAATTGATATGCTGCCATCTTCATTTGTATCCATAAACACGCGAACATTTTTACATTTTACACCGATATTCCTGCATTCCGTAATCACCAGATTTTGAATGCTTTCCTGCGCCGCTTCGGAAATCTGCCTGTCAACCGTCCCTACAAGCGGACTATTTAAACGGGTTGGCGTATCCGCTTGAAACCATGTCCCGATTTGCGGCGCAATTTTTGCCAGCGGCACGATAATCGCACAGATCATAAATCCGCCGATCACAAAGCGCACCATGCGCTCCATGGAGCCGCCCGGAACAAGGCTTTGCAGAAGCGTTGCAACCAGCGCGGCCAGGCAGATCGCCGCGGACCACTCCCTTACCGCATTCATGACACCCCTCCGATAATCAGCATAGCGGCCGTGGAAACCGTCAGGATTGCCATACAGCATAAAATAATCCCGAGCAGAGTCTCGATTACATTCACGACCGCTTTTAAAAGCGTAGTGATTTCCTTTAACGCGAAGATCGTTCCGATCCCAGCGCAAACATGCATGGTGATAAGCCAGATCAAACACTCGATGAGGATGGGCAGAAAAATGCATAATCCGGCAAGAAGCCCAAAGGCGCTGACGCCCGATTTCAGCATTTTTACACATCCGTTGATTGTGTGCAGCGCTTCCCCCAAAGCGTTTCCCACCACCGGAACGAAGCTGCTTACAACAAACTTCGCCGCGCGGGTTCCCGCTGTGTCCATTGCGGTAGCGACAATGCTGTGTATGGTAAGCAATCCGGTAAATATGGTCATGCAAAAACCCATAATCCATTTTGCCGACTTGCTGAACGCTTCACACAATCCGTTGAGGTTCAAATTCGGCGATACGGCGGACACAATGGAAAGAGCCAGAAAAATATTCATCAGCGGCACCAGAAGATTCGCAGACAAAAGGGATATCACGTTTCCCGCTGCAACCATCAGAAGATTATAGGAGCTTGCCGAAGCCGGCTGGCCGGCTGCTACCATAATGCCGGCAAGAACGGGCACACAGGCTAAAAGGAAGCCCGCCGCCGCACGGATTACCGTGGCGGCATTCGCAATGCAGGACACAATCGGATTGATTACGATAATGCTGATGCACAACGTGGCCACCATTCCGATGACGCCGCCCAGCGCTTTTTCCCCGAAGGAGAGCTTCATGCCATTCAGCAGAGCGCACAGCAGCATAACGGAAACCACGGAAACCGCTGCTTTGAACGGCGCGCCGGTTTTCCCTGCGGCTACGGAAAGGATCTGCTCAAAAAAGTTCTGCGGCGTAATCGAGGAGATGCTTTTCCAGTCCGCATTTTCTATGCCGAGGTTTTCCAGCGCTTTCCGGGTTTCTTCCGGAAGCTTGTAGGGCAAATCCTCCGCACCGCTCTGTTCCAGCTGCTGCTGATAATACTTCTCCTGATTTTCCGCCGCACAAGCCTGTGGAAGAAAGGCGGATAAAAAGAACAGGGTAAGAAGAAAGCATACAACCCTTTTCATCGTCCTCCTCCTATCAAGTCGACAGTCGTACTGGCAATCTTTTCAAAGAGAGGAAGAGATAAAACGACGATGGCAACCTTCCCCGCGAGCTCTACTTTAGAGGCGAGCGCGCTTTCGCCTGCGTCGCGGCAGGAATCCGCCGCGAACTGCGCCAAAAAACAAATGCCGAGCGATTTTAACAGGATGGCGGCATAATCGGAAGAAATCCCCTCGCTGGCGAGCAGGGTATTGATTTGCTGTACCGCGGGCGAAACATTGTCCAGTATTTCAAACAGGATGATGAGTCCGGCAC
>JAAYWU010000361.1 GCA_012516295.1 Clostridiales bacterium
GTATTACAAAACCGACGAAGCTCTGTTTTTGCTTGTTGTCTCTTACTTAGCCATCCTTCTTCCGGTGTCCATTGCAGCATCCTTAATGGAAAGGAGGTTGCGTTATGCCGGATTTGGGCATTCGAGTTCTGTTTGAAGGAAATAATTTGATAAGGCTGTTGGGCGGATTATGGGTCACCGTAAAAATTTCACTGCTTTCCGCCTCGATTTCCATCGTATTGGGAATTGCACTCGGCATGCTGATGACTTTGAGAAATCCTGTTACAAAATGCTTAACACGAATCTATCTCGAGTTTATACGGATTATGCCGCAGCTTGTGCTTTTGTTTTTGGTGTATTTCGGAGCGGCAAAAACGTTCAACGTCCACATTTCCGGTGAAATTGCAGCCATTCTTGTTTTTGTTCTGTGGGGAACCGCTGAAATGGGAGACCTGGTACGCGGGGCGATTATCTCTATCCCAAAACATCAATATGAAAGCAGCGCCGCATTGGGGCTTACCCGGTTTCAAATTTACCGCTATGTAATCATTCCGCAAACCGTGCGAAGGCTGCTCCCCTTGGCTATTAATTTAGTTACCCGCATGATCAAAACCACATCGCTCATCGTATTGATCGGTGTCGTCGAGATGCTGAAAGTAGGGCAGCAGATTATTGAAGCGAATCGCTATACGGCGCCTTCCGCCGCCCTGTGGATTTATGCAGCCATTTTCTTTTTCTATTTCGCGGTGTGTTTCCCTATTTCCAAGCTGGCAGGAATGCTGGAGAAGCGTTGGCAGAATTGAGGTGAAAAAATTGCAGCAGGCTTTGTTAGAAGTCCGGAATTTGTATAAAAGTTTTGACAATACTCCGGTATTGAATGACATTAGCTTTACAATCCGGAAAGGAGAAGTTGCCGTCATCTTAGGGCCTTCCGGCTGTGGCAAAAGTACATTGTTACGATGCATTAACGGATTGGAGCCCATCCAGTCCGGAGATATCCTTTTGGATGGCCAGAGCATCGTAGGCGGTAAAACAAACTGGAGTCAGATTCGCCAAAAGGTAGGCATGGTATTTCAAAGCTATGACTTGTTTCCCCATATGACCGTTTTGGAGAATATTCTTCTCGGGCCGCTGAAAGTCCAAAAACGCAGCCGGCAAGAAGCCACTGCGGTGGCAGAACAGCTGCTCCAGCGTGTTGGCCTTCTGGAAAAAAGGAATGCCTATCCCCGTCAGCTTTCCGGCGGACAAAAGCAAAGGGTCGCGATTGTTCGGGCTTTAGTCATGGAGCCGGAAATTATGCTCTTTGACGAGGTAACGGCAGCGCTGGATCCTGAAATGGTTCGCGAAGTACTCGATGTTATTCTGGAACTTGCCCGAGGCGGCATAACAATGTTAATCGTAACCCACGAAATGCAATTTGCCAAGGCAATTGCCGATCGCATTCTCTTTTTAGACGCACGCGGAATTATTGAAAGCGCGGAACCCGAATCTTTTTTCAAGAAACCCCAAACGGAGCGCGCCCGCCGTTTTTTAAATACATTTGAATTTAACTGAAGAGGAGGCATTTTATGAAATTCTCTAAGAAAATTGTATCAATCATCAGTATTTTGGCCATCGGCGCGGTAGTCCTTGCCGGTTGCTCCGGGAACACCCAGCCTGGCGGAGAAGGAAGCACGAGCCAAAATACTCCATCGGCTTCCCAAAGCGTTAACCAAACCAACGGAAATGCACGCACTTTGAAAGAAATTAAAGCAAGCGGTAAGGTTGTCATTGGTGTTTTCAGTGACAAAGCGCCTTTTGGCTATATTGATTCGGCTGGCAACTATCAAGGCTACGATGTTTATTTTGCCAATCGAATCGGAAAGGATTTGGGCGTAAAAGTAGAGTTCGTCTCCGTTGAGCCGGCAAGCCGTGTCGAATATTTAAAAACCGGGAAGGTGGATATTATTCTTGCAAACTTTACGGTAACAAAAGAACGTGCGCAATCGGTCGATTTTGCCCTTCCGTATATGAAA
>JAAYWU010000362.1 GCA_012516295.1 Clostridiales bacterium
ACCTTAATTACATCAAAGCCCATTTTGCCGTCCACCACAATTCCGCCGGTATTTCTGTCCGGGGAAAGAAACGCGGGCACGTTCAGCGCGTTGCGCTCCCAGCGCCCGTCGGCGATTTCTTCCGTCGGGCCGGAAAACAGGTACCATCGGCCTTTTTTCGTGATGCCGAGGCATATGGGTTCGTATTTATCCTTAGGCAGATTGTCGATTACGGAAGCTGCGGAAATGCATGAAATTTCATGCTCGGATGAGCAGCCGCCGAAAACGACGGCAATTTTCTTTTTGCCCATTATGTTAACCTCCAAAGATTCGCTCTTTTCCTTATATAATATAAGATATTTTTTCAAATATATATCATACCACAAGGCAGGAATAGGCGCAATCAGAATTTTATTAAATTGTATGGTGACAAAAAAATGTTTATGTAGTATAATTTAAAAACGTGTAAACATAATCAAAGAAGATAATTCCTACTTACGATAAATTTGGATTCAGGAGTGATATTTTTGGAGCAGAAGGCATTTGACCTGATTGCTGAAAAAGTCGGCGCGGCGTTAAGCAGGCAAGGGTTCACCAGGGTTGCCGGCGAACAGCAGGAAGAGAGCGGTAGCTATGTGCTGTTCAAGGGAGGGAATACTGCTTACAGTATCCTTTACAATCAGGGCAAAAAGCGCTTTGAACTCAGAAGCTGCGGTTTGGAGGGCGGCGAGCCGGATAAGAAATGGAGATCGGTCTCCATCTGGCTTTACGACCCGGAGGTTGACGATATTACCTCGGCGGAAAGCATCGTAAACGATTTTGTGGAAAGTGTCAGCGCGCCGAAACCCGTGGCCGCAAAACCAAAGAAAAAAAGAAAGAAAGAAGAAGAAGATACAAACGACCCGATCTTTTTCTTTAACCGTTTTGTCGGCATTTTCCCGGAGCTGCGGGAAGAACTGAATGCGGAAAGGGAAGAATACGGCGATGTGCGCGTGGTTACCTTTGCGAAGGAGCATCTTGTTTCCAGAATTGAAACGCTTTGCGCGCAATCTGCAAAGCAGGACGCGATAAAGCGCTGCTGCGAATTGCTGAATGATATGTATGCAAACGGCGATATGGACGTACGTTCCATCATCACCATTGTGATACTGAACGGAATTGAAAATCCCGCCGCGCTTGAAAATATGAAGCCGCTTTTCAGCGACGATCTGAAAAAGAGCTATGCGGCCGGTTTGAAGTTCAAAGGGAAAACCGTAAAACCCGAGAAAAAGAAAAAAGAGAAAAAGTTTATAGCCGATAACCTGAATAATATGAAATAATTCACCGGAATCGGGCGGGGCGTTGCTCCCGCCGATTTCCTTGCAGAAAAAACTTGACATTATGATAAATCCTGTGTTATGATGAGAATACCTCATAAAGGGGTTATTTTTTTGCGCCCTTTTAAGAGGGAGGCTGGGGCCGGTTAATGGCCTAAATATTTTTCCGTATAACGGGAGGTGCCGTCATGAGAGTTAAAATTACATTAGCCTGCACAGAGTGCAAACAGCGCAACTACAACACGATGAAGAACACGAAAAATGATCCGGACAGGCTTGAAATGAACAAGTACTGCAGATTCTGTAGGAAACACACTCTTCACAGAGAGACGAAGTAATCCGGACGGAGGGACGAAAAATGCCAGATACGACTGAAAAGAAAGAGAATGTTTTTGCAAAAAAAAGCAAGGATATCTCAAAGTTCTTCCGCGACTGTAAAAACGAGGTTAAAAAGATCATATGGCCGACACCGCAGGCAGTTTTTAAAAACACCGGTGTCGTTTTGGCAACAATATTCATTATTGGCTTGTTTATTTTTTGTTTGGACACAGTGCTCATGAACTTGCTCGGTTTGATTATGAATATTGCAAAGTAGGATAAGCGGAGGAATTTACTATGCCTGAAGACGCAAAGTGGTATGTTGTTCATACCTATTCCGGGTATGAAAACAAGGTTGCCTCCAATCTTGAAAAAACCGTGGAAAACCGCCAACTCCATGATTTGATTCAGGAAGTCCGCGTACCGACGGAGACTGTTACCGAAGTAAAGGATAACAAACGGCGTGACGTAGAGCGAAAAATTTTTCCCGGTTATGTTCTGGTGAAGATGATTCTTACCGACGAGTCTTGGTATGTTGTCCGCAATATTCGGGGCTGTACGGGTTTTGTAGGCCCTTCCTCAAAACCGATTCCGCTTACGGATGAAGAAGTGGCGAAACTGGGAGTTGAGCAGAAAAAGGTTGAGGTGTCCTATGGCGTTGGTGATTCGGTACACATTATCGACGGCCCGCTCGAAGGGTTCGTTGGTACTGTTGAGGAGATTGACGCCGATAAGAACCGCATTCGCGTAACAGTATCTATGTTTGGGCGCGAAACACCGGTCGAGCTTGAATTGGATCAGGCTGAAGCGGTGGAATAAGAATCTAATCTATGGTAATATGCGGGAAACCGCTTATTATGAGGGGCATTGCCCCTGTGGGAGGAACGGATAAATTTTTTCGTCCGCTCCGCCATCTACCACGAATTTTGGAGGTGCAAAAAAATGGCTCAAAAGGTTACGGGCTTTATTAAGCTCCAGATACCTGCTGGCAAAGCAACCCCGGCGCCGCCTGTTGGACCGGCTCTCGGTCAGCACGGTGTCAACATCATGGCTTTTACAAAAGAATTCAACGAACGCACAAAGAATGACGTAGGATTGGTTATTCCGGTTATCATTACGGTTTATGCGGATCGTTAGTTTACTTTTGTTACAAAGACCCCGCCGGCCGCCGTCTTGATTAAGAAGGCCTGCGGAATTGAAACTGCTTCGGGCGAACCGAACAAGAAAAAGGTTGCAAAGATTACCCGCGAGCAGGTTAAGAAAATTGCTGAAACCAAAATGCCCTATTTCAACGCGGCTTCTATTGAATCCGCTATGAGCATGGTTGCCGGTACGGCACGCAGCATGGGCATTGAAGTCGTAGATTGATCACCCGGGTGGGAGGAACTTTTCTACTCCGATTTTACCACTCAATAGGGAGGAAAACCAATGAAACACGGTAAAAAATATGTTGACAGCTTAAAGCTGGTCGACCGTACAAAACTTTATGATGCAAACGAAGCACTTGATCTTTGCGTAAAGACCGGGACATCAAAATTTGATGAAACTGTTGAAGTTCACATCAAACTGGGCGTTGACAGCCGCCATGCTGACCAGCAGGTCCGCGGCGCAATCGTCCTGCCGCACGGTACCGGTAAGAAAGTCCGTGTACTTGCTATCTGCAAGGGCGACGCTGCGAAGGAAGCGGAAGCTGCCGGAGCGGAGTTTGTCGGTGCAGAAGAAATGATCCAGAAGATTCAGAATGAAAACTGGATGGATTTCGATATTTTGATTACAACCCCGGATATGATGGGTCTGGTTGGCCGTTTAGGTAAAATCCTCGGCCCCCGCGGCTTAATGCCGAACCCGAAGGCCGGTACGGTAACACGTGAGATCGGCAAGGCGATTACAGATGCGAAAGCCGGTAAGATCGAATACCGTCTCGACAAGACCAACATCATTCACTGCTCCATCGGCAAGGTG
>JAAYWU010000363.1 GCA_012516295.1 Clostridiales bacterium
GCACAAAATATTCCATTCAATCCCGATGTGCCTTTGGGGATTATGGTGGAAACGCCGGCTGCGGCGTTGGTCAGCGATGCTTTGGCACAAGAAGCGGACTTTTTCAGCATTGGGACGAATGATCTGACGCAGTATACTTTGGCAATCGACCGCCAGAATTCTGCGTTGGAGCGTTTCTTCAATCCTCACCATCCGGCGGTGCTGGAGCTGATTCGGCTCACAGTAGAGAATTCGCATCGCCATGGAATCTGGACAGGCATCTGCGGTGAACTCGGCGCGGACGAGAGCCTGACCCGCTTTTTCTTGGATATCGGCGTTGACGAGCTCTCCGTTTCTTCTTCACGCATCCTGTCAATTCGAAAAAAAGTTCGAGAGCTGTGAAGCACTCCACCCGAAGTGAACACGATATCCTTCTGCGGCTTCTCAGATGCAGTCAAAAAACCGCTCTTTCCTTGTCGGGATAGAACTCTATAGAAATAGGCGAAGAGTGGAAGAAAATGAACCCATCGGAAAAGTCTGCCGGTTACCGGCGGGCTTTTTCATCGCATGGAATGGGAAAAGCGCACGCAGCGATAGGATGAAGCAAATAATTTAACACAATTTCCAATAAAGTCTTGACAAACCGAATGAGTACAGTTACAATTTGATTGACATAAGAGACATACTTGAACAAATGTAAAAGTGTTCGCAGCAACTGACTGTAAAGCGAGTAAGGTAAGGTAGGGGGCGGCAGAGGCAGACAACGAGTAAACACCCATTATTTACTATTAAAAAAAGGAGAGAGCGTATCATGTTAGGACTAAATTATAAGCTGGAAGAGCTGGAAGAAAAGGGAAAGAAAATTAAATTTGGCATTGTTGGCGCCGGCCAGATGGGCATGGGAATGGTCAGCCAGGTCATGCTGATGAAAGGCGTATGCCCGTCCGTAGTTGCGGATATCAATGTAGAGAATGCGCGCAAGGCATTTCTGAATGCAGGCGTAAAAGAAGACGATGTCGCAGAGGCCAAGACCATTGCGCAAGCCAATGAGCTGATGGAGCGCGGCAAGTACGTTTATACGAGCGATGCGGAAATCGCTTCGAAGGCCAATCTGGTTGATGTTGTAATCGACGCGACCGGTGTGCCGGAAGTTGGGGCAAAGATTGCGATTGACTCCATCAATAATAAAAAGCACATTGTTATGCTGAATGTTGAGACCGATGTCTGCATTGGGCCCATCCTGAAGAAACTTGCAGACAATGCGGGCGTTGTTTATACGGGTTCCGCAGGTGACGAGCCGGGCGCAGTAAAAGAGCTCTATGATTTTGCAACATCCGCCGGCTTTGAAGTACGTGTTATCGGCAAAGGCAAAAACAACAAAGTTGATTTGGAGTGCAATCCGGATACAGTACTGGAGGAAGCAACCCGCAGGGGTGTCAGCCCGCACATGTTGACTTCTTTCAAAGATGGCACTAAGACAATGGTTGAACTCGCCTGCATGTCGAACGCGACAGGCTATGTTGCAGATGTGCGCGGTGCGCATGGCGCTGCCGGCCAGGTTTCCGATCTTCCGTCCCTGCTCAGCCTGAAATCGGAAGGCGGCATTCTGAGCCACTACGGAGTTGTTGAATACATAAACGGCGTTGCTCCTGGCGTATTCATTATTATCTCCAGTCCTTTAGATACCGTTCGGGCAGAAATGAAATACCTGAGCATGGGCGATGGCCCGAACTATGTCCTTTACAGACCGTATCATCTGACAAGCCTTGAGACTCCGCTTTCCGCTGTAAAGGCAGTTTTGGATCATCAGTCCACAATCGTTCCGATGGGTGCCCTCGTTTCCGAGGTTATCACCGTTGCGAAGAAGGACCTGAAGGCCGGAGAAAATCTGGATGGCATCGGCGGCTATACCGTATACGGTACAATTGAGCTCGCCAAGACAGCGAAAGAAATCAACGCGGTTCCGCTTGGGCTGATCAACCGCAAAACTGTCCTGAAAAAGGATGTCAAGAAGGGCGAAGTCATCACCTATGATATGGTGGATTTGGATGCTTCTTCCTTGGTATACCAGCTCAGAAAGCTGCAGGACAGATTCTTCTAATTTCCGTCCCGGCAGGCGAAAGTTTTCCGCGTGCTTATAAGGGATAAAGACGTCAGAGATTTTGCCTCATCGAAAATATTGAAACATTTTCGTAAAAGAAGCAGAAAGAAAACGGTTCAAACTACCTCCTTAAAATAGACGCAGCAATCGTGAGGCAAATTCTTTTCATATA